>JAESSL010000064.1 GCA_016764135.1 Alphaproteobacteria bacterium | reverse complement strand
CTCCATGATTTCATCGATCGTAATATCTGGGTTGTCCAGATAAGCGAAACAGGAATCAACAACCTCTCGTAAATTATGAGGCGGAATATTTGTCGCCATACCGACGGCGATGCCACCTGCGCCATTGACGAGAAGATTGGGGAATCGCGCTGGCAGAACGGAAGGCTCTTGCGAGGTCTCGTCGTAATTGCCTTGAAAATCGACAGTATCCTTGTCGATATCATCGATAAGCGCTTCTGCAGACGGCGCCATCCTGGCTTCCGTGTACCGCATCGCCGCTGCGCGATCGCCATCCATCGAACCAAAGTTTCCCTGACCATCAATCAGGGGAAGCCGCATGGAAAACACTTGAGCCATCCGGACCATCGCGTCGTATATCGATTGATCGCCATGAGGATGGTACTTACCCATCACATCGCCGACGATCCGCGCAGATTTTCGGTAAGGGTGGGATGAATCGTAGCCGCCCTCTTTCATCGCAAATAGAATTCGGCGGTGAACCGGTTTGAGGCCATCGCGGACATCGGGCAACGCCCGACTCACGATAACGCTCATTGCATAATCGAGATAGGAGCGCCGCATCTCCTCTTCGATTGTAACGTGGCTAATGTCTGATGGCAGCGTTGGTGTATCGCTCAATGTTTTTCATTTTTTGTTGGGACACGCCGGTTAAAGGCTTATCCAGAAAGAAAATAGTTCGTCGATCAACTATTATTATCGAACGAATCAATGAGCAGGAAAATTAGCAGATTCAGGAACGGGCAACAATGGAATCCCGTAAACATTCGTCAGAATTTTAAAATAAAAAAAACGCGGCCCCCAAAGATTGGAGGACCGCGTTTCCGTCCGTTAAGAACTTTAATTTATCGAATTAGAATACGGTGACCGTAACCCGACGATTCTGGAAGCTCTTCACGCTATCGCCGGTTTGATCGGCAAGATCACTTTCACCCATTGAATTGGGTTCAATGATCAGGGGATTTACGCCTTCCCAACCAAGGACCTTATCAACGGCCTTGGTGCGGCGCTCTGATAACGCTTCATTGTAACGACGAGAACCAGCCGTATCCGTGTGGCCAATGATGCGAACGTGGATCGATTTGGATTTAACCGCAGCCGCTGCAGCATCTTTAATAATGGCCCGGGCGTCGTCATTTACGCCAGCGCTATCAAAATCAAAGTAAACGACGAAGTTGGCGGGCTTCCGAGGGCCTTTTTTCTTGGCCATTTTTTTCGGCGCCGCTTTCATTTTGGGCTTCATCGACTTGAACTTCATATACGCCATACGCGCGGCCATTGAGTTTTCCAAAATCCCGATGGATGAGGTGAAACCCTTTTTGCACTTTGCAATGTCTTTGGGCTGAGTGTTTTCTTCAAGTTCCTGCGCCCAGCAATCAAACTGAGATTGCGCCTTAGCCATCATCCCCGGGTTCATCTTGGCGCCGCCGGCGTCGAGAACTTCTTCCAGTTTGGCTCTGGCGTTTAACAAGGTCGCGCGGTTGTTATTGGAGTATCCGCGATCAAAAATATTGTCCGGAGAAACGCTTTTTCCCGAACCAGCCGTTTTCGCGCGTCTGGCGAATACGGCTGCGTCCATATGGTCGCCTTCCTTCTGTTCGGCTTTGGCGAGTGTTACGTACTCTTTATGAAGCGCCATGCTAAAAGCGCTGCCTGTTGGTTTCATATTTGATGCGCTGTTGATCAAACTACCGTCGGCGCATGCGCCAAGCGTAAAAGCCGCAACCCCCAACAGCAAAAATAAACGACACTTCATCTGACACTCCAATCTATCATGTTTAGCAATTTGTTATTCCCCACCCAGATACAGCAAATACTACAGTGTTTGAAGCACTCTATCGAGAAAATTGTGAGTGAAATATACCTAAAACGGGATTTCGTCGTCCAGATCCGACACTCCGCCGCCGGCCCCGCCGCCAGCTCCACCGGAGTCCGTTGGCGCGGAACTTCCACCACCCGATTCCTGCGCGCCGCCAAAGTCACGACCTTCTCCATACTGGCCACCGCCTTCACCGCGACTGTCCAGCATTTGTAAATCGCCCCGGAAACGATTCAAGACGATTTCCGTGGAGTAACGGTCCATGCCCTTCTGGTCTGTCCATTTTCGTGTTTGCAACTGACCTTCTATGTAAATTTTTGACCCCTTGCGTAAAAACCGTTCCGCAACGCCCGCAAGGTGATCGTTAAAAATGACGATACTGTGCCATTCTGTACGCTCCTGCATATCGCCGGAGCTTTTGTCCCGCCAACGTTCGCTTGTCGCCAGCCGCATATTTACGACTTTTGTTCCATTCTGCGTCATTCGGATCTCGGGATCGCGGCCCAGATTACCAACAAGGATTACTTTATTAATGCTGCCGGCCATTTGAAAATTCCTTATATATAGAGCGGTGTCTCGCAGGTTCGCGCGTTACAACGCCCCCTTTGACAATTCTTCTCTGAAACTATTCTCGCGACGGTCCCACGGCAACCACAAAACGTCATCCAGGGGGCGCTAAATTGACGAATTATTTCGTGAATTAGAGTCGATTCCCGTCCCGCCGACGCCTATATTCAATCTCCCTTCAAAAGAATTTGGCAAACATGCATTCCTCGATCCGTGTACGCGGCGCCCGCGCGCATAATCTTAAAAATATCGATGTCGATATTCCCAGAGATAAGCTGGTCGTTATCACCGGTTTATCAGGCTCCGGGAAGTCCTCGCTCGCCTTCGACACTATTTATGCGGATGGTCAACGACGGTATGTCGAAAGCCTGTCCGCCTATGCGCGTCAGTTTCTGGAATTGATGCAAAAACCAGATGTCGATTCGATTGAAGGTTTGTCGCCGGCGATTTCCATTGAACAAAAGACGACCAGTCGCAATCCGCGCTCGACGGTCGGCACCGTGACTGAAATTCACGATTACATGCGGCTGCTCTATGCGCGGGTTGGCGTGCCCTATTCTCCGGCAACCGGATTGCCGATTGAAAGCCAGACCGTTAGTCAGATGGTCGATCTGATCATGAAAATGCGCGACGGCGCGCGTCTATACCTTCTTGCGCCCATTGCACGTGGTCGAAAGGGTGAATTTCGCCGCGAACTGGCGAATTTACAGAAACGCGGTTTTCAACGAGTCCGGATCGATGGCGAGACCTGCCTTATCGAAGACGCCCCCGTTCTTGAGAAGAACTTTAAACACGACATTGAAGTTGTGGTGGACCGCGTCGTGCTGCGCGCGGGAATCGAGCCGCGCCTGGCTGATTCCATTGAAACATCACTGAAACTGTCCGATGGCTTGGTATTCGTCGATGATGCGGATACAGAAGAACGACGCATGTTTTCAGCTCAATTCGCCTGCCCGGTCTCCGGATTCACGATTGAGGAAATCGAACCGCGCCTGTTTTCGTTCAACAACCCCTTTGGGGCCTGTCCGGTCTGCGATGGTCTTGGAAAGATGAACCTCTTCGATGAAGAGCTCATTGTGCCCAATACGT
>JAESSL010000063.1 GCA_016764135.1 Alphaproteobacteria bacterium | reverse complement strand
TTGTCCGGCGGCGCCGGCACCGGTGAAATTGACGCAGACGCACTGGAGGCCGCCAACGAGGAACTCGCTAACTTTGCGGACGACTTCGCCGCCAGCGCTAGAGAAATGCTGGTGAAGCTGGAACGAACGCTCAATCGCCTGGTGGATACAGACGATAACATCGACGAACATTTTCGAACGTTGAGCGAAGGCGCCCATGAACTTCGCGGACAGGGCGGGATTTTCGGCTTTTCACTCATGACCGCCTTTGCGAAATCCTTGTATGAATGCACGATAACCGTCCAACCAACGACGCCCATGCTACTCACAATTTACAAGGCGCATATCGACGGTATGAAGGTTGTCTTGCGCGAGGAAATTGAAGGCGCCGGGGGTAATATTGGCGCCGCATTGCTGAAGTCCCTCAAAAAGGCGATAGCGCAACATTACGCCGCCAAATAATTTTTCGCCGCCAAGACAGATGTATCTTACGCGCCAATATAATCATTTAACATACTGATAAAATTAATATTTTTTTATATTTTCGCGACCCTAACGACGACCACGAGCGCGACGTCATCCCTGATTTTGGTTTAATGTGTCCATACCTGTGACGCTGGCGGTTTGATCTTTCGATGTTTTTTCGCCTATTCTGGTTATCCCCTGCAAGGTTTCGCGAATAAGGAGTATCAAAAATCATGGAGTACCGGAGAATTTCAGCCGACTGTCATCTGGACATGCCCTGGATGCCACCAACCCTGTTTACATCCGAAGCAAGCAATGCGCTGCGGGATCGTATGCCTTATGTGGAAGACGGTCCGGACGGCCCTCAATGGGTCACAAAGAAAGGCGCAAATTTTGGTTTGCTGAACGGCGTTGGCCCGGGCGGCGCAAAGCTCGTTCCCGGACAAAATAAACGCGTCGACATCATGGCCAAAACTGGCATGTTCGAGGACGGTCAAAAGGGCGTTCAAAGGGTGTCAGACCCGCATATGCGTCTGAAGGAAATGGACCGCGACGGCGTCGACGCAGAAGTGATTTTTGGTATTCTCGGATCGGCGTCCAAAATGCAGGATCCGGAAGCCGCCATTGAACTATTCCGGATTTATAACGATTGGCTGGTGGATTTCTGCAGCCATTACCCGGATCGTCAAATTGGCCTCGCCTGCCTTCCCTATGGCGACATCGACGCCGCCGTTTCAGAAGTCCATCGTTGCGCCAAGATGGGATTGCGCGGGCTTGAACTATCGTGCTCCTGGGACATGAACCCAATGTGGCACCCCTGTTGGGAACCGTTGTGGGAGGCGGTTAACGAAGTGCAGTTACCGCTGCATTTTCACACCTTCCCGACATCATCGCCGATAGCGCGTGAATTGGCGCCCGGCTCCGCAAAGCGAGCAGCGATGTTCACGGGCGTAACCGCCTTTCAAATGGGCCTCGTCAATATTATCGCCGCCGTCATTGGCGCAGGCGTGCTGGAGCGTTATCCACACGTCAAAATCTCACTGGGCGAAAGCGGTGCGGGCTGGATTCCCTACGCGCTCGACCGTATGGATTTCGAATACGAAGATCGGTTTCGCGACCTCATGCCAATGAAACCGTCGGAATATTGGCAGCGCCAGTGCAAAGCTACGTTCCAGTATGACGTCATTGGGCCAATGCTGATAAACGTCAATAACCTCATGACGGAAGATACGCTCATGTGGGGATCGGACTATCCGCACACCGATGGAATCTGGCCAGAATCCACCAAGTACATCGACGAACAATTCGCTAATCTGACGGCGGCGCAAATCCAGAAAATTACCTGCGACAATGCAAAGGAATTCTATAACCTTTGATCTGAAACTCTTTGATCTAGGAAACTTGGATCCTGAAGACGGAACGCCCCTTCCCAGACATGGGAGGGGGCCGTTCATATTATTCAAAGACTCCGCTGGACCAGCTCTGGTCAACCTGCCGCAATACTGAAAATTCACTGAAGCCTGAGGAACGCCGCCTATGCCAATCATCGACTCCCAAGTCCATGTCTATGCCGCCAACACCCCGGACCGCCCCTGGCATTCGACGCCAAACTGGCCCGACCATGTAAATGGCGATGAAATGGTGGCGGCGATGGATGCGGTCGGCGTCGATGGCGCGATCTTTATTTCCGCCTTTTCAATGTATCAATACGACGCCAGTTACGCCGTCGAAGTGCAGCAGGCGCATCCGAACCGTTTTGGTCTCGTCAAACCCGTCGACCCGACGGACCCGTCAGTCGCCGACGTTATCGCGGAATGGAAAAAAACGCCCGGCACGGTCGGTATTCGCATCATGATGACGCGCGAGGCAGGACGCGACCCGAGCGACCCGGGCCTTGACCTGATCCTGCGCGAAGCCGTGCGGAACGACTTCCCCGTCAACATGCTGTGTTGGGATAATCTGGACGCTGGCATTGCAGTCGTGGACCGCCATCCGGACACCCGCTTCATCATCGATCATCTCGGTATCTTGCAACCGCGCACGCCGCCAGCGCCCGCAGAACCCTGGGCAGATTTACCAAAGGTGCTCGATCTCGCCAAACGCCCGAACGCCGTTATCAAGGTCAGCGGCGCCTGTACGCTCTCGAAAGAAGATTATCCCTTTCCAGATATTTGGGACCCTCTCGCCCGGGTCTTTGACGCCTGGGGCCTTGATCGTTGCCTGTGGGGCACGGACTGGACCCGCGCCTTTGCAGTCGTCAATTACGAACAGGCCGTGGAACCCTTCCGTCTCACCGACAGATTAAACGATAGCGAACGGGCGACCCTGATGGGCGGCGCGTGCGCCAAGGCGTACGGTTGGGCACCCAAGAGCCAGTAAGCGCCAGGATCGGTTGCCGCCAGCAAGCCGGTCTGCAATACTTTGGACGAATATTTTGCAAGGACCACTCATATGGCAGCGTTAAATCTGGTTTACGAGGCGCGAAGTTACAGTACCGGCATTGTCGGCCGGTGCATTTGCAATGCGCGCAATCAACACTGGGTCGCCGAGAATACCGGCGGCGACGCCGTTGGCGCTGGCGAATTATTTTGCGCCTCCATCGCGGCGTGCGCGGTGAATATGGTCGAGACAATCGCCCACAAAGAGAACCGGGCGCTCGATCGCATGGACGTGAATGTCGCCGCATATCGGGACCCGGACAAAGCGGCGGGCGA
>JAESSL010000062.1 GCA_016764135.1 Alphaproteobacteria bacterium | reverse complement strand
TAGATTGAATTTCGGCGGGTTGAATTCCGGCGGTTTTATTTTCGGCGTTTTTCCAATACGACGCCCGCATCGATCAACGAATCAATCTCCGCGTTTTCCAGCCCATATTGCGTCAGAATTTCCCGCGTATGTTGCCCATAGCGCGGCGGCGTCATGCGAACCGAACCCGGCGTCCGGGAAAATTTGATCGGAATTCCCGTCATCTTGTACCAGTCTTTTTCGACGGTCATTTCCCGATGAATTGTATGGGGATGGTTGACGACCTGTGCGGTATCCAGAATTGGTCCCGCCGGCAGCCCCGCCTTTAACAAACGTTCGCAGATTTCACCGCCGTCAATTTTCATGAGACGCGATTCAAGTTCCGCCTTCAAATCATCCTTGTTGGTCACCCGATCCACGTTTTCGCAAAACCGCGAATCTTGCGCCAGCGAAGCGTCGCCAAGTTCAGTACATAATTTCGTAAATGCGCGGTTGTTGCCGGCGCCGATAAAAATGTCGTTGGTCTTGGTTCGATAGGTGTCATAGGGGCTGAGATTTGTGTGCGCATTGCCCGTCGGTACGGGCACCTTGCCAGACAAATTGTAGTTGATGACATGCGGATGCATGAGCGACACCGCGCAATCATACAATGTCATATCAATATATTGACCAAGGCCGGACTTCTCCCGCTCCGTCATCGCCATCAGAATCGCAATTGCGGAATACAGCCCGGTTCCCATATCGACCATGGCGATTCCCAGCCGCGTGGGCTCTCCACCGGCGACGCCATTGACGCTGAACCACCCCGCCATCGCCTGTACGATTGCATCATAGCCCGGAAACCCGCCCATGGGGCCATCCGCGCCAAAGCCGCTGATCCGGCAATGAACCAATTTGGGAAACCGCGCCTTCAGGGTTTCTTCGTAGCCCAATCCCCACTTCTCCATGGCGCCGGGTTTGTAATTTTCGATCAGAACATCGGCGCCCTCGAGCAAACGCAAAAGCAGGGCACGACCGTCTTCTTGAGAGAGATCCAGCCCCATGGATCGCTTGTTCCGGTTGACGCCGATAAAATAGGACGCGTCGTCGTCGTGAAAGGGAGGGCCCCAATCGCGCACTTCATCACCTTGCGGCGGTTCAATTTTTATAACCTCGGCGCCATGATCCGCCAGTATCTGCGTACAATACGGCCCGCCTAAAACACGCGTCAGATCAATAATTCGCTTCCCGGCGAGCGCGCCGGGCGTTGACGTATCTTCACTACTCATTATTTGGAAACTCCTGCAAAACGCGACGACGGCGTTCCGCTCCCGCGGCGCCGGTTGAAGGTCGACGTTGTAGCAAACTCCCTTAGGCGCCGTCCATGTCCCGACGGTGTAAAAAGCCTTGAACTCAGCTTTCCAACTCGCGAATATTAAGGACTTTGAAACAAAGAGTTGGTACAAGACTCAAATTAGAAATTCCGTCGATCCGGAGCGGGGAAGAATATGACAAAGAAACCAGAAACAACCGACGCGCTGCGTTCTGAAATTTTGAACCTCATCCAGTATATCACCCGGATGCGGCAGGAAGTCGCCCTCGTGTCAAAACGTTCAGATGACCGGACTCATTTTGAGACCGTCTCACAGCATCTGGAAGAAATTGTCGGCTCGACCGAAAGCGCGACAAACACGATTCTGGAAAATGTGGAAGCCATCAATACGCTGGCGGAGAGCATTCAGGCGTCCGGGGCCATGGGCAAGGTTCCGCTCCTGTGCACTCGAATCAGCGAACACGCGATGAACGCCATTCAAGCCTGCACCTTTCAGGACATTACCGGACAGCGCGTGTCCCGGATTATCAAGTCCATGGATTTTGTTGAACAGCGCGTTAACGCCATGATTGAGCTGATGGGCCGATCCGATATCGAATCACTCGGGATTAGTCTCCCCGAAAACGATGCGCGCGAAGGAGACGACGCGCTTTTGAATGGTCCGCAGCTTCCGGGTGAAGAGATTTCCCAGGACGAAATTGATAAATTATTCGCCTGATATCGGATTACTGATATTATTTCGATCCTTTGCGCTCCTGATTTCCACTAAAATAGGCATTTTTAGGATATTTCGCGGCGTTCCCCTGCCGATCTCCCGACGCGCACAACTGTACACATATGTGATGCTAGCGTCTTTGACGCATATCCAGCCTCGTGTTAAACCTTGGGTTCTGGATACAAATATAGATCCATCACAGGGAGAGAACCTTTATGAACATCCTACAGAAACGCCTGCTCGCTTCCGCGACAGCGCTGGGCATGGTCGCCGTTGGTTTCGGCGCCGCGTCTGACGCCTCAGCGAAAACAGTCTGGAATTTCAGCGTCTGGGGCGGTAAACGCGCCATGACCGCCGGGATCGAATCCATCAAGCCTTCGCTGGAAGCAGCGGCCAGCGGCGACTTCGAACTGAAAATTCACTATGCGGACGCTCTTGGTCCCCGGAAACAGAACCCCCAAAACGTAAGAGCGGGCGCGTTTGAAGCCGGTCAGATATGCGTCGGATATTATCCGAATAAATTCCCGCTTCTGTCGGTGATGGAATTGCCGTTCCTGGCGCCGCGCGATCTGCATCAACGCGCTGCGGTCGAAGCCGACGTTCTCGCACAAGCGGACATCGTCGCAGAAACCGCAAAACTCTGGAACGGCAAATATTTCGGCCCGTCTTTCCTGCCAGCCTATGAATTCATGGGCAACAAACGCATCCGGACAGTTGAAGACATGAAAGGCGTGAAAATGCGCATTTCCGGTCTGAACGCAACGGCGTTGATGGTTTTTGGCGCGGTCCCCACCATGGTTACGGCGCCTGAAGGCTACACCGCGCTGCAACGGGGCACGATCGACAGCTTCGGATTTCCGTATACATACGCGTTCGGCGCCTACAAGCTTTATGAAGTGTCGAAATACGTCACCGAAGGTCTCGGCATGAGCGGCTTCATGTGCTTCCAGATGGTTAATCTGGACACCTGGAACGCGACCCCGAAAAGCGTGCGTGACGCACTTCCCGCCGCACAAAAGGTTGCAAGCGCCGCGATGATCAAAGCCTATGAAACGGCCGACAAAAAATGGCGTCCGATTTTCCGCGACAAACTGACGGTTGACGTTATTGATCCGGCGGTTCGCGTAGAACTCGCCTCTGGCGCCGGGAAAGTCTGGGAAGAATGGGTCAAGACCCAGGAAGCCAAAGGTCGTCCCGGACGTAAAATTCTCGACTTCGTGAAAGCGTCTGTCGCGAAACACGCTAAATAACCCGCACATACAATATAACGGGTTAATCAAAAGTGCAGGAACTACTGTACGTACTGGGCGCCGTCCTGGTCGTCGGGATCGTGGTAACGATCACGGCGGTCAGGGCGGGCGCTATCCTGGGGACGGTTGAGCGGGCCCTGACTGTCGGCTCAACCGTACTTATCCTTTCCACCATGGTCTTTGTGACCGCCGAAATTGTGATGCGTCACTTTTTTAATTCACCGATTCAGGGCCACCTGGAACTGACGTCACTGTTCGTTCCGGTCATTGTTTTCGCCGCCGTGTCGTATACGCATTCGCAAAACGCGCATGTCGGCATGACGCTGGTCGTCGATAACTTGCCTAAGAAGGTTCAAACCAAAATTGAATTCACGACTCTGTTTTTAACGGTTTTGACCTGTGCGGTTCTGGCATATTTCAGTTACAAGTTTACCTATGACGAGTGGGAAATCGACAATGTCACGGAAACGCCGCCATATTGGCTAACCTGGCCATCCGCCGCCTTCATTCCGCTTGGGTATGGGCTTCTTGCTATCCGCAGCATGCTCAAAATGGTCAACTTGGTCGCGCCGGATTATTATCCGCAGGACGATGTTATCATGGCCGATGAATTGCTGGCTCCTGAACACGAAACCGAAGAAACTCCGGCATAGGTTGAATTAAATATTATGGATCCGATTACACTCGGCGTCGTATCGCTGGTTGCGCTCTCCATCCTGCTTTTCTCAGGCATGCGGATTGCATTCGCCACCGCATTATGCGGTTTCATAGGCCTTTGGATATTACGGGGGTATGTACCGGCTGCAGTGCTGTCCTCGCAAATTCCATTTGGCGTTCTCGAAAACTATACCTTCTTGGTTCTGCCGCTCTTCATCATGATGGGCTTTTTCGCCTATTATGCAGGCATCACCAAGGATTTGTACTGGACCGCTCAACGCTGGTTCGGGCATTTGCCCGGCGGTCTCGCTATCGCCACAATCTTTGGCTCGGCCGGTTTCGCCGCAGCCTGCGGCGCCTCAACGG
>JAESSL010000061.1 GCA_016764135.1 Alphaproteobacteria bacterium | reverse complement strand
CGCATCACCAGTGTTGGTCATAGCGTCTGTGTATTCCCGAAACAGAACGCCAATATCCTTGGCTTTCTCCGCCGCATTGTCCGACACGCTCGACAGCACTTTCGCCTGCTCCCGCAAGGCCACGCTGAATTCTTCTGTTTGTTGAAGGCTGCGCCGGGACGCTGCGGTCAGATCGCTTGTCTGTTGATCCGTAATTTCCCGTATGGATCGCTGTTGGCCTTCAAACCGATCCGCGAGGGCGGACAAGGCGTTTGATTGCTCCGACAAAACCCCGCGCATGGACGCCGCTTCCCGCGCGGCTTGGCTCGACGCTTCGGCCAGACGGTCCATGCTATCGCGCACTTCGTCGGTAATTTCGGTCAATTGCAGGGAGGCCCGATCACTGGCGCGGTTCAGTTCTTCCGTCTGCCGCCGCAGAACGTCGGATACGATCTGAACGCGCTGCTCCGCCTCGTCGACGGGAAAGGTCAACAACGCCAGCTGACGGCGCAAGGCTTCAGCATGAAGGTTCAAGTCACGATTGGGCCGCAACATCAAAAAGACCGCCCACAACACCGCGAGCGGTAACGCCATCCCCGCAATTATCGCCGCCAGTTCATGCGGCAACAACGCCAACGCCAGCCCCCAGCCGAGGAAGACCGTTACATACCATCCGCACAAAACGAGCCAGACCAAGCTTCCGAAGGCGCCGCCAATGAACAAGTTGCGGGAATAGGTCGTCTCGCGCGCCGCAACCTGCAGAGGGTTGTCGGCGGCCGTTGTTTGCGCGTGCCGCCCGGAACGGGGTAATTCGGTGACGTTGGAAGCCATTTTCTTGCGTCCTATTCAGCCGCCGCTTTGCCGACGCTCGCCACCATTCCCATAATTTCACTGGCGGCCGTCGGAATATTGGTCCCGGGGCCATAAATGGCGGCGACGCCTTCGCGCCGCAGTTCATCAAAATCCTGTGGCGGGATTACACCGCCGCACACTACTATTATATCATCCGCCGACAGTTTTTTTAACGCCGCAATCAACGCGGGCACCAATGTTTTATGCCCCGCCGCCTGTGACGAAATGCCGATTACATGCACATCGTTCTCTACAGCTTGAATCGCCGCTTCCTCCGGCGTCTGGAACAACGGCCCTATATCAACGTCGAAGCCAATATCGGCAAACGCGGTCGCGATGATTTTCGCGCCCCGGTCATGCCCGTCCTGCCCCAGCTTCACCACGATCATACGCGGACGCCGACCTTCCTGCTCTTCAAAAAGATCGACCTGTTTTTTGATCGCGTCGAAATTATCATCGCCCTTAAAGGCCGAACCATACACGCCGGAAATGGATCGAATGACCGCCTTGTGCCGGGTGTATACCTCTTCCAGCGCGTCCGAAATTTCACCGCCCGTCGCACGCGCCCGCGCCGCTTCGATCGAGAGCGCCAAAAGATTGCCGCTCCCATCCCGAGCCGCCGCAGTCAACGCCTCGAGGGTCTTTTTACAGACAGCGTCATCACGGGATTCCCGGACCGCATTAAGACGTTTGATTTGCGCGTCGCGGACCACCGTATTGTCAATGCTCAGAATATCGACAACGTCTTTCGTCTCGGGCTGGTATTTGTTCACCCCGACAATGACTTCTTCACCGCGATCAATCAGCGCTTGGCGCCGGGCCGCCGATTCCTCGATCCGCAATTTAGGGACGCCCGCGGCCACCGCCTTGGTCATGCCCCCCAATTCCTCGACTTCATCAATCAGTTTCATCGCCTCGGCGGCGATGCTGGCGGTCAGGTTTTCGACGTAATAACTGCCCGCCAGAGGATCCACCACTTTGGTGATTCCGGTTTCTTCCTGCAGAATCAATTGCGTATTCCGGGCGACTCGAGCTGAAAACTCACTCGGCAAGGCCAGCGCTTCGTCAAAAGCGTTGGTGTGTAAAGATTGGGTCCCGCCCAGCCCGGCGGCCATCGCCTCGACTGTCGTACGCACAATATTATTGTAGGGATCCTGTTCGGTCAGCGACACGCCGGATGTCTGACAATGTGTCCGCAACATCAGGGATTTTTCGTTTTTCGGGTCAAACATATCCTTCATCAAGGTGGACCACAGCAACCGCGCTGCGCGGAGCTTGGCGATTTCCATGAAGAAGTTCATTCCCACGCAAAAGAAGAACGACAGACGCGGCGCAAAATCATCAACCTTCAAACCCTTGGACAAGGCCGCGCGCACATACTCCACCCCGTCGGCGATGGTGTACGCCAGTTCCTGCACACAGGTCGCTCCGGCTTCCTGCATGTGATACCCCGAAATCGAAATCGAATTGAATCGGGGCATGTTCTTGGACGTATATTCAATGATGTCGGAGACGATCCGCATCGATGGGTCCGGTGGGTATATATAAGTATTACGAACCATGAACTCCTTCAGAACATCGTTCTGAATGGTGCCACTCAATTGCGCGATATCGACGCCCTGTTCCTGTCCCGCCACGATAAAACTGGCCAGAACCGGTAAAACCGCACCGTTCATCGTCATGGACACTGACATTTTATCCAACGGAATACCGTCGAACAGAATTTTCATATCCTCAACGGAATCAATGGCGACGCCCGCTTTCCCGACATCGCCCAACACCCGCTCATGATCGCTGTCATAGCCGCGATGGGTCGCCAGATCGAACGCGATGGACAGCCCCATCTGCCCGGCGGCCAGGTTTTTACGGTAAAACGCGTTGGATTCTTCGGCGGTAGAAAACCCGGAATATTGCCGGACCGTCCAGGGTCGCGCCGCGTACATGGTCGCGCGCGGTCCCCGCACAAAAGGCGGCATGCCTGGAAAGGTGTCGAGATGCTCCAGACCCTCAAGGTCGGCCTTCGTATAGACGGGTTTGACCTTGACGCCTTCCAGCGTCGTCCAGTCCAGCGACTCCAGCGGCTTGTCGCGCAACTCCCGCGTCGCCAGTTTCTCCCAATCCGACAGGGAACCCTTTGGAAAATCAGCCATATGCCTGCACCTCATTGAATACGAGCATACCTTATATCGGTCGAAGGGGCGTACTGTCCATTTTCCGGCGATCCCGGTGACGCGCAATCAGGCGGAAAACCCGAATAACGGCCGAATTTTGACGCCAAACCAGGTTCCGAACAACGCTGCGGCGATCCAAAGCCATCCATGCACGCTGGTCGACGCCACACCGGAAAAAAACGCCCCTATATTGCAGCCATATGCGATACGGGCGCCATAGCCCATCATAAGACCACCCAAAACCGCCGCCAGTAACGACATCAACGGAATCCGAAACCCCGGTCGAAACTTTCCGGCCAGCCCGGCGGCGGTCATCGCGCCCAACACGATGCCAATATTCATGACGGTCGTCTCATCAATCAAAATGCTGTTTTTCAGCGCAAATTCGGTAAACCCACCGGACCAGAACCAGACGCCAGCAGGCTCCCAACCCGCCAATTGCGCGGTCTTCGCGCCCCAAAGGGTAAACGCCCAGGTAATACTCCAGGGATGCCCCGACAACACCAGCGTCAGCCAGTTCAGAAACGCCAGCGCGAGCGCCCCCCAGAGCAAGGGCCATCCACCCCGAAAGAACCGCGAGAGGCCCATTGGGGTAGTGGTTAAACCTGAAGAACGAGTGTGTGTAAAACGCCGGATCAGCAACCAAAGCGCGGCGAATACCGCCAATTGAGCGAACGCCGCGACAGACCAGCCCCATTCACGGCCCAGCGCGATCCCGGATACGCGCGGCAAGCCTGACCACCATTGCATATGGAGACTGGCCAAAAACGACCCGGCGCAAAACGCTGCAAGGGTGACAACCATGCGAACGCTGCCGCCGCCGACCGTAAATAACGTTCCGGACCCGCACCCGCCGCCAAGCTGCATGCCAATCCCGAACATAATGGCCCCAACGGCGACCTGCACCCCGACCGGCGCGATAGCCCCGGTCATCGCATG
>JAESSL010000060.1 GCA_016764135.1 Alphaproteobacteria bacterium | reverse complement strand
GGGGGCGTCATCGCGACGAATCATGGGATTTGTCAAGCGATGCGGGTGGCGTACGTAATCGAATCCGAAGCGACCTTTCACGCAAAGACGGTTTCGGTTCGCGGGGCCGGTCCGGCCTTGCACCGCAATGATTTCGTCATCGGCGACCTGATAGGTGACCTGGCGGCCAACGCCGCAATAAGGGCAAATGCTGTCGACTTCCTGAATGGGTATGTTTTTTCCGACGCCCTTGTCGTCGACCAACGCGGATTCCATCAAGGCGCCGGTCGGACATGCCTGTACGCATTCCCCACAGGCAACGCAGGTGCTTTCCGCCATAGGGTCGTCAAAATCGAAGACAATTTTGCTTTCGTTACCCCGATAGGCCATTCCGATAACATCATTGACCTGAACTTCGCGGCAGGCGCGGACACAGAGATTACACTGTATGCAGGCGTCTAGATTTACCGCCATGGCGCGGTGGCTATTGTCTGCTTCTGGTGTTTTGCGTGGCGGGAAACGACTCTCGGTCACGTCGATAGCGTCCGCCCATTGCCAGAACTTCGAATTTGAATCGTGAGCGATTGAGCGATCGGGTTGATCGGCGGTCAACAGTTCAAAAACCATTTTGCGCGCCGATTTAGCTCTTGGGGAGCTGGTGCTTACAGCCATGCCGGGCGTAGGCGTCCGAATGCAGGATGCGGCGAGGACTCGTTCACCTTCAATATCGACCATACAGGCGCGGCAATTTCCATCGGAACGATAATCCACCTCCTCGGAATGGCAAAGATGCGGGATCTCGACGCCCAACCGACTGGCGACTTGCCAGATGGTTTCGTCAGGGGCGGCTTCGACAGTTTCGCCATCCAGCGTAAAGGAGATATTTCCGCTCATGTCACATCCTCGGGAAAATACTTCAAAACCGAAAATACAGGGTTTGCCGCCGCTTGTCCGAGACCACAAATCGAGGCGCTGGCCATTGTGGCGCCTAGTTCTTCCAGCAGCGGTAAGTCCCAGACGGGCGCTTCCATAAGTTTGACCGCTTTTTCAGTGCCAACCCGACAGGGGGTGCATTGGCCGCAGCTCTCATCCTCGAAAAACCGCATGAGGTTTAACGCCACGTCGCGCATATTGTCCTGATCCGATAGAATTACGACCGCGTGGGATCCGACAAAGCTGCCAAACTCCTCCAGTTTTCCGAACTCCAGAGGCAAGTCGCCCTTATCCGCCGGCAAAATGCCGCCAGACGCGCCGCCGGGTAAATAGCCTTTAAAGGCGTGTCCGTCCGCCATCCCGCCACAATATTCGTCGATAAGTTCCCGTACGGTAATGCCCGCTGGGGCGAATTTAACGCCGGGATTAAGAACCCGCCCGGAAACGGAGAAGCTGCGCATGCCGACGCCGCCGTTGCGGCCTTTATCGGCAAACCACGCAGGCCCGTTTTCAAGAATATCGCGTACCCAATAAAGCGTCTCAACGTTGTTGACGAGGGTGGGGCGTCCAAACAGACCAACTTGCGCCACGTAAGGGGGGCGATGGCGGGGGATGCCGCGTTTCCCTTCAATGCTTTCAATCATCGCGGATTCTTCCCCGCAAATATAGGCGCCGGCGCCGCGGCGAAGGATAATCTCGGCGTGATTAGAAAGGTTCGTCGATTGTATTTTGATTAATTCAGTCTGGAGAATATTTCGGATGTGCGGGTATTCATCGCGAAGGTAAATATAAATCCGCTCTACGCCGACAGCCCAGGCGGCGACAAGCATGCCTTCCAGAAAACGGTGCGGATCGGTTTCAAGATAGGCGCGATCCTTGAAAGTGCCGGGCTCGCCCTCATCGGCGTTGACCGCCATATAGCGCGGCCCGTCTTCAGCGCGGACGAGGCCCCATTGCGACCCGTCGGAAAACCCGCGCCGCCAAGCCCCCGCAGAGATGATTGGCTCATCGCGTCAATGACGTCTTCGGCGGTTCTGTCTCCAGATAAACACGTTTTCAACAAGGCGTATCCACCTTGTTTTGAATAGGCGTCAAAAGCCGTGTAGTCGGTCAGTTCTGGATGCGTGTCGCCGGATTGCACAACGGCGTCGATGGTCTCCAAGGTCGCGGAGACCACATGGCGGTGACCAACTTCGGCGACCGGCGCACAGTCGCATCGGCCCATGCAGGGCGCGGGCACAACGCGGATTTGGCTGCCGTACTTTTTCCGAAAATCGTCCTGAAGCGCGTCGCCGCCGAACATAGCGCAGCTCAGGCTGTCGCAAACTCGAATTGTCAGGTCGGGCAGGGGAGAATCGCCCTCTTTCAGGATATCGAAATGGGCGTAAAAGGACGCGACTTCATAAACTTCGGCCAAGGATAATCGCATCTCTTGGGCTAGTGCGGTTAAATGGGCCGCAGACAAGCCGTTATGCGTGTCCTGAATCAGATGCAAATGCTCGATTAACAGATCCCGGTCGCGAGGGCGCTCGCCAAGTAACGCCTGTATTTCCAGCAGGGCGGCATGATCGACTTGGCGACCCTTGGGGAGCGGACGTGATTTTCGACGACCTTGGCCGGGATGTCGGCGTTTAATCGGATTTTGTGCGGCTTCGGTCATTGGCTCTCCGGCCGTTTGCAATCTTCATCAAGCATCTGATGACCAATTAGAGGGATAGGCCCCTCTAATTGGCCAAACACTATGTCAGCGTATGTTGTACCGCCTAAAACAGGCCTTCAATCTCGCCGTCTTCGTTGACGGTAATACTGTTCGCCGCCGGTACGCGCGGCAGACCAGGCATTGTCATAATGTCGCCGCATACTGCGACCACGAATTCTGCGCCTGCGGAAAGTCGAACTTCGCGAATAGGCACGATATGGTCCGATGGGGCTCCCTTCAGACTTGGGTCTGTCGAAAAACTGTATTGTGTTTTTGCGATGCAGATCGGCGCTTTGCCAAAACCGTCCTTTTCAAACTGGGCCAGTTGATCGAGAACGCGCTTGTCGGCAACCGCCTCTTTCGCCCCATAAATATTCTTCACGATAGCTTGAATTTTTTCAATCAACGGAAGGTCGTCTTCATAGAGTAGTTTGAAATCAGCCACTCCGCTATCAGCGAGTTCGGCGACCTTGGCGGCCATTGCTTCAATACCGGCGCCGCCATCCGCCCAATGCGAGTTTACGAAGGAATCGACGTCGATCGTTGCGCAGTATTCTGTGATGACGGCCATTTCCGCCTCTGAATCCGCAATGAACTGGTTGATGCCAACCACGGTCGGTACGCCAAATCCGCGAACATTTTTGACGTGACGGCCCAAATTCTCGAGGCCCTTCCGAACGGCTTCGACGTTTTCGTCGCCCAGATCGGCGCGTGCGACGCCGCCATGCATTTTAAGCGCGCGGACAGTGGCGACAATAACCGCCGCGTCTGGCCGTAATCCGGCTTTACGGCATTTGATGTTGAAGAACATCTCGGCGCCGAGATCAGCGCCAAAGCCTGCTTCGGTCACCACATAATCCGCAAGTTTCAAGGCGGTTTGGGTTGCGATGACGGAATTGCAGCCATGTGCGATATTTGCGAAAG
>JAESSL010000059.1 GCA_016764135.1 Alphaproteobacteria bacterium | reverse complement strand
TATGCGCGCGTGCGCGTGCGCGGCGAAGTGTCTGGCTTCAAACGCGCGGCGTCCGGTCACTTATATCTCACATTGAAAGATGACAAGGCCGTTCTTGATGCGGTGTGCTGGCGGGGCGTTGCGGGTCGGTTATCGATTCAGCCTGAAGACGGCCTGGAGGTGATTGCGACCGGGCGACTTACGACTTATCCTGGGCGATCAAAGTATCAAATTGTTCTCGAGTCGGTGGAATTAGCAGGCGAAGGCGCGCTGCTCAAACTTCTGGAGGACCGGCGTAAGAAACTGGCCGCCGAGGGTCTCTTTGACGAGGACCGAAAGCAGCCTTTGCCGTTTTTGCCAAAGGTGATCGGCGTTGTCACGTCGCCGACCGGCGCCGTCATTCGGGATATTCTGCACCGGTTGGAGGATCGTTTCCCGCGTCCCGTGCTGTTGGCGCCGGTGGTGGTGCAGGGTAAAGAGGCGGCCGGGCAAATCGCCGCGGCGATTGACGGGTTTAACGCCATGAGCGCGTCGGGATAGGTTCCGCGCCCTGATTTGTTGATAATTGCGCGTGGCGGCGGCAGCCTTGATGATTTATGGGCGTTCAACGAAGAAATTGTCGTTCGCGCGGCGGCGGCCTCAAAAATTCCGCTGATATAGGCGATTGGCCATGAGACGGACACGACGTTGATTGATTTCGCGTCTGATTATAGAGCGCCGACCCCGACGGCGGCGGCGGAACGCGCTGTCCCGGTTCGCGTCCAGTTGCTGGAATCTGTAATCGAAGGCGCGCGACGGCTTGTCGGCGCCATGTCCCGGCTGTTTGAAGACCGTCGCATGCGTGTGGCGGTGCTGTCTGGTCGGTTGCCCAATGCGGCGAACCTTTTGGAGCTGGCGACGCAACGGTTGGATGGCGCTGTCGAACGCCTGAACTTGTCTGCTGCTGGTTTCCTGAATTCAAAGGAGCGGGATGTCGCTGTGGTCGCGGCGCGGTTACGCAGCCCCGGACAAATCATCGCCGAGAAGAAAATACGACTGGCGAATCTGTCCCAGTCGCTACAGGGGCATATGCGCCGAACGTTGGCTCAGTCGGGAAATACGGCGTCGACGCTTGGCGAGCGTTATGACCGGGTTCCCTTGGCGCGCCGACTCGCCGACCTTGAAGCGACGATGGGGCGTATTTCTCCCTCGCTGGACGCGGCGACGATGCGTCATATAAAAACAGCGGAATCTCGTCTGGCGGGGCCATCCGATTTGCTGGAAAGTTATTCGTTTAAACGGGTGTTGGATCGAGGCTATGCGGTGGTTCGCGACGAGTCCGGAGCGCCTATTACATCAATCGTCAAGGCGAAGCCGGGCGCAATCGTCGGGTTGGAATTCGCCGATGGCGTCGCGAGCGCTATTGTGTCCGGTGATAAATCCGGTGAGCCACGCGCTGTGAAGCGTAAAATCGTACAGAAAAAAGAACCCGATACGGGCCGCCAGGGAAGCCTTCTGTGAGATTGCCGGGAGTGTGTTTGGCGCTCGTTTTGTTTGTCGCTGCGGGCGGGGCCTATGCCGGCTCGGTTGACCTGAAAGGCGATTTTGTACAAGGCGGTTTGGTGCGCGGTCAAACCGCGCCGGATGCAAGGATATTGCTTGGTTCCCGTAAAATCAGGGTGTCGCCACAGGGCATTTTTATTGTCGGGTTCACCCGTGATGCGCCCGCATCGGAAACGTTGACGGCTAAATTCGCCGATGGAACGGAAACTCGACAAGTCTTGAAAATTCGCAAACGAACCTACGATATTCAACGGATAAATGGCCTGCCACCCAAAATGGTGACCCCGCCAAAAGCGGTGCTGAAGCGGATCAAGCGTGAAAATGGCCTTATTCGAGGCGCCAGAATGGTTGATCGACCAGAGATATATTTCGACAGCGGTTGGATCTGGCCTGCAAAAGGCAGAATCTCCGGCGTTTATGGTAGCCAGCGGGTTTTGAACGGGAAGCCGAAACGGCCTCATTTTGGCGTCGATATCGCGGCGCCTGTTGGCGTGAAAGTCATCGCCCCCGCGGATGGCGTCGTCGTATTGGCTGAGTTAAATTTGTACTATACCGGCGGCACGATAATTCTCGACCATGGCCACGGGCTGTCTTCGGCCTTTTTGCACATGAGCTCACTATCCGTGAAAAAGGGGCGAAAAGTTCGTCAGGGCGACCTCTTGGGCGCAATCGGTAAAACCGGTCGCGCGACCGGCGCCCATCTGGATTGGCGCATAAACTGGTTTGACCGGCGACTGGACCCGGCATTGCTGGCGCCAAAGCGTGCCGATTTGACAAACTAGGACGATTTTATCGCGTTGGACAATAACGCCGCCACCGCATCCGGCTCGCGCCATTCAACGACGACGTCCAGAACTTCAACAAGCGACCGAGCGTCTTCCGGAATTCGCTGAAAGTCCTTCGCTGTCGTTAGTAGAATAGCGTCCATACCGGCGGCTTCTTCCGCCAGAACCGCCAAGTCATCGGGTGTGTAATTGTAATGGTCGGCGAAGGCGCGCTCTGCGATGACGGCGGCCCCAATTTCTCTGGCGGTTTGAAAGAATTTCTCAGGGCGGCCTATCCCCGCGAACGCCAAAATTTTCTCACCGACAAATCGTTGCGCGCTGCTGACGGCTGAAAGCCGCGCTCTGATGATTGGCGTTTTGGGCGAATGTTTCTGGATGCATTCCACAGCCCCTGCGGTGTCGTCTCCCAACAGGATTATCGCGTCTGCGCGTTTTAGTCCCCGCGACAGGCCTTCCCGCAAAGGGCCTGCAGGGATTACCCGGCCATTGCCAAAGCCGTATCCACCATCGACGACGACGAGCGACAATGTTTTCTCCAGTGCCGGGTTCTGGAAACCATCGTCCATGACGATGACCTCTGCGCCGTCCTCGATAGCGGCTTCTGCGCCAAAGACTCGCTCTCGCGACACCCAGGTCGGGGCGATTTTCGCCAGTAAAAGAGGCTCGTCGCCAACATGTCTGGCTTGGTGGGTGTCGGGGTCCACCCGGATGGGGCCGGGGAGCGTCCCACCATAACCGCGCGACAAAAACCGGACGTTCTTTCCGAATTCCTGAAATATGGTGGCGATGGCCATGGCGACCGGCGTCTTTCCCGCGCCGCCAGCGACCAGATTCCCGATACAGATGACGGGGACTGGGGCGCGCCAAGGCGTCGTCGTTTGGCGTCGAATGGCGCCCGCCAAGCTATAGAGGACCGAAATTGGCGCCAGAAGCGCGCTTGAAATCGATGGCGTGCGCCAGAACTCAGGGGCTCGCATAAGGGTCATCATGCGGCAAAGCGTCCAGAAAAGGCTCGAGCGTTTCCATAACGCTGTCAACGACGGCGTAGTTTTTTGCGGCGACTGTCGCGGCGGCTTCGGAAAGACTATCCACCTCCGTGGGGTTGCTCAGTAATTCCGTAACGGCGCGCGCGAGTGACGCGGCGTCTGAAATTTCCAACATCGCTTGTGCGCCGTGTAATTCAGCAGCGACCGATGCAAAATTCGCGGTGTCCGGTCCCATCAGAATTGCGCAATCAAGCTGAGCCGCCTCCAACGGATTATGGCCGCCATGATCGCGCAGGGAGCCGCCAATGAAAGCGATGTTGGCCAATCGATAAAACAGCCCAAGTTCGCCTAAGGTGTCGGCAATATAAATTTCTGTGTCGGGACCAATCGGGTCGTTCAGGGCGCGACGGCCAAGATTCAAGCCGCGTGATGTCATTTGGGCGGTGATCTCGGCGCCTCGGTCCGGGTGGCGGGGCACAATTAGCGTCAGAACATTTGGAACCGTCGCCTTGATTATTGTATGCGCGTCCGCGACGATATCCTCTTCGCCAGGATGCGTGCTGGCGGCCAACCAGACGGGGCGCCCGTCGATACTTTCACTCAGCGCATCCCACTCGGCCTCGTCGACTGGGAGCGGTTCGGCGGAATATTTCAGATTGCCGTGACATAAAACCCGTTGCGCGCCCAGGCCCTTCAGTCGGGACGCCTCCTCGTCGGTCTGGGTCAGGCAGAGCCGAAAGCAGGACAAAATTGCGCGAATGAAGCCCGGGGCACGGCGCCAGTTCGCGACGGAACGCCGGGATACGCGTCCGTTGACGAGCGCCATGGGAATATTGCGCTCGGCGGTTTCATGAATCAGATTTGGCCAGAATTCCGACTCCACCCATATGGCGAGATCCGGGTCCCAATGGTCCAGAAACCGCCTGATCCACGGTAATCGGTCGACCGGTACAAACTGGTGAAAACTGCGCGGCGGCAATCTGTCCGCCATAATCCGGGCGGACGTCACCGTACCGGTCGTGACGAGAACGTGAAGATCCGTTCGCCGTCGCAGCATGTGGTGAATAAGCGTGAGGGCTGATTGCGCTTCTCCGACGCTGGCGGCGTGAATCCACGCCAGAGGGCCCGCAGGGCGAATGCGGGAGGGCTCGCCTCGACGTTCTTCAAACCGCTCTGGATGTTCCTTACCGTTCGCCAACCGGCGTCGTAGATAATGATTTATCAACGGAGCGCCAATATTGGTAAGGCCTCGATACAAGGCCAGCCCCGTCATTTTGATTGATCCGACGCTGGTTTTGCGCAGGGCTCCGGCGCGGCCGCTATGGGCGTGCTATGGCCCATTATCTGGTCGGCTTGCAGGGTTAGTTGGGTGATGGCGTTTTCCAGTTCCAGGCGCTTTTGTTCCGCGATCCCTGCGTTGCTGGCGTCGGCGGGTTGAATAGGGTCGCCCCATAAAAATACGCCGCGCGAGAATGGAAGCGGAAACATCATCTTGTCCCATGTTGACAAAATTCGGG
>JAESSL010000058.1 GCA_016764135.1 Alphaproteobacteria bacterium | reverse complement strand
CCCATTCTGACTATATTAATTCCCCCCACGACTGAGCCCACATCGAGGGGCGCTCAAGCTCGTTGTTCAGAAGACCTTCGTCAATCCGGCGTGAACCTGATCGGACACGCTCGTGGGCAATTTGGCATTGGCGAGGATGTTCGCATGGCGTCCCTTGCAATGAAGGCGGCAGGCATACCGTACTCAATCTATAACGTTGATCCTGGCGCAAACGTATGTCAGATGGATGAAAGCGTGGCTTCCGAAATTTCCGAATACCTTCCTTTCGCGACAAATATATTTTGCATGACGGGGATGGAAACCGCACGCTTGGCGGCGGTTGAAGGTTCGAAAATTTTCGACGGTCGACGTAATATCGGTTACTGGCCTTGGGAATTACCGGACTGGCCAGAAGAATGGCGGCACGCCTATGACCTCGTCGATGAGGTATGGGCCTCTAGCCAATATTCTTGTGACGCATACAGGCGATCCAGCACAAAACCCGTACACCATATGCCAATGACCGTTACCGTTGACCAGACGGCAGGTCTGGGACGCCGCGATTTCAAGCTGGACGAAGACCGGTTTTTATTCATCTTTTCATTTGATTTTCTCTCGAAAGTCACTCGAAAAAACCCCGAAGCCTGCGTGCGCGCTTTTAAAAGCGCTTTCCCCAAATCCGATACTTCCGTCGGTTTGGTTGTAAAAGCCATGCGCGCAAAAGACGACAACCCACAATGGCGAGCCATGCTAAACGACGCCGCAGCCGATGACCGCATAACGATTATAAATGAGACGCTCGACCGCCCGGCAGTGCTCGATTTGTACCGAGCCTGCGATTGCTATGTTTCTCTTCATCGAAGCGAGGGCTTTGGTCGCGGCATTGCTGAAACAATGATGCTCGGCAAGCCCGTCATTGTTACGGGGCACTCCGGCAACATGGACTTTACAACACCCGATACCGCCGCCTTGGTGAAACATCGCTTGGAAAAAGTTCGCGAACACGACTACCCCTTTGGGGTTGGGCAAATGTGGGCGGAACCAGACATCGACCACGCGGCCCAATGGATGAAAATCATTGCACAGGATTCAGAGATCCGTGCGCGCCTTGCCTCCTCAGGGCAAAAATTAACCGCCGCGCGCTATTCGCCCGAGGTTGTTGGATCTCAATATGCGGTCGCCTTGGGTCTTGGAGAGCCCTGATTTTTCATGGCCACGCCGACCAGATAAACTTTTTCGACTCCATGGAATGATTGGCGGACGACATCCTCAATGCGCACGCCAAATTATGGCGAAGTTTATGGATGACGGGATCGAATAAACCTATATCTTCTGTCGAAATTCACCATTCGCCACGATGTAACGATGCATGTCACGCCGACAAGAAAAGAAGGATAAATAATGAAAACGGTAATTTTAGCCGGCGGACTGGGAACTCGCCTTGCGGAACGAACGCATGAACTTCCCAAACCAATGGTCGAGATTGGCGGGCGTCCGATACTTTGGCATGTGATGAAAGTATATGAACGAGCCGGCTTCGAAGATTTCTGTGTCGCACTTGGTTACCGTGGAGAGGCAATTAAGTCTTATTTTCTCAACTATTACACCTTGAGTAGAGACTTGAGTGTAAATTTAAGCGACGGCGCGATTGATCGTCACAAGGTAAACTCGGAAACTTGGAATGTTCATCTTATCGATACCGGCCAGAAAACCAATACAGGCGGTCGTATCCGACGGTTACAAGAATGGATTGGAAACGAAAGGTTTATGCTGACCTACGGTGATGGCGTATGCGACATTGATGTTAGAGATGTCATTGCTACGCACGAACGCACAAAAGCGCTCGTAACCATCCTTGCGGTGCGTCCCCCTGCTCGTTTTGGGGGATTGGTTTGCAACGAAAACCAGGTCGTCGAATTTACTGAAAAACCGCAGATCGGCGAAGGTTGGATCAATGGCGGCTTCATGGTGTGTGAACCCGGCATATTTGACTACCTCTCCAGTGATGAAGACAGCCTTGAGAAAGACGCCCTTGAAGCGATTGCAGCAGATGGAAAATTAGCCGCGCATTTTCATGAGGACTTCTGGCAATGTATGGATACATTACGTGAGTTGCGATTGTTGCAGGAACTTTGGGACTCCGGAAATCCGCCATGGTTGCGCAAGCTGGAAAAAAGCGCCTGACACAAGCGTCGGTGTATTTCGCACCCCTGCCTTTCGGTTTATAAAACCGACTTTTAAAGTGATCCCCACAAACGTTAAGGATAAAAGCTTATGGACGCTGTTCGTCAATTTGAAGCCCTGAAAAAAGAAAGCATCGAACAGTTAGGCTCCGATGAAAAGCTGGCGCAATTGTCACAGGATTGGACAAACCAGAGCCTGCGAAAACGCTACACGCATAATTTCACCTGGATGGGGCGCCCCATAATTCAGTTCCCCCAGGACATTATCGCAATTCAGGAGTTAATCTGGCGTATCCAGCCGGATGTCATTGTCGAAACCGGCATTGCTCATGGTGGATCTTTGGTGTTTTCAGCATCCATGCTTGAACTTCTCGGAGGCGAACGGAAAGTTGTCGGCGTGGATATTGATATTCGAGCCCACAATCGAGAGGCGATTGAAGCCCACCCGATGTTTAAAAGAATCACGATGATTGAAGGATCGTCCATCGCGAGCGACGTCGTCGATCAAGTTAAGGCGGAATGCGCCGGCGCCAGTACGGTCATGGTTATTCTTGATTCGAATCACAGCCACAAACACGTTCTGGCGGAACTTGAAAGTTATGCTTCACTTGTGAAGTCTGACAGTTACCTGATCGTACTGGATACAGTTGTCGAGTTTCTTGACGACGATGTAATTGGTGATCGTCCTTGGGGAAAAGGTGACAACGCGCTTACCGCCGTAGACGCTTATTTAGCGACCACGGATCGATTCAAAATTGACCATAGTATGGATAACAAACTATTGGTTTCAGCGGGTCCGCGCGGGTATCTGGAGTGCGTCAAGGATTAGAGGGTCGTGAAATTATTGATTATAGGCGCCGGTAATATCGCACATGCGTACATCGCGGCGCTGAAATCGCTGGGATATCGCGACATTGATATACTGTCTCGCAGGGCGAAGCCGGCGCAAGAAATGGCCGAGGGTTCCAACATCGGTCGTGGAATAGGTGGGGGAATTGAGACACTGCGAAAAATCGTCGGCGCTTATGACGGATTTATTATAGCGGTGCCTCCGGAAACCCTTATGGTATACTTGGCCTTTTTGAGCGATCAAAAGGCGTCACGGATTTTAGTTGAAAAACCTGTCGCTTTGTCGAGTAAGGTTTTAGGGGAATTTCTCGAAAAATTTCCGAAAAGCCCTGCAAGGGTCGCCCTAAACCGTTTGTACTATCCGTCAGTAGACATGGTGCGACATCACTTGATTGAGGACGGCGGCGCAACGTCTTGCCTGTTTTCATTCTGCGAATGGGTCCACCGAATACCGCCTGATCTCTTCGGAGCGGAAACGATGGCGCGTCTCGGAATAGCAAACAGCATCCACATAATAGCGACCGTATTCGATGTAATCGGTATGCCCAAAACAATGTCGCGAGAGGTAGCAGGGCAGGGTGAAGTAGATTGGCACCCGTCTGGCGCTGTTTATGTAGGCAGCGGCTTGTCCACAACGAACGTCCCCTTCGCATATTACTCTGACTGGTTAAGCGCCGGACGCTGGTCAATGACATTCCGAAGCCGCAGAGGCGCCTATATACTCGAACCAATTGAGGGGCTGAAATTTTGCCCTCGGGGCAGCATAAAAGAGGAAGATTTATTGCCTCCTGACAGCGGTTCAATAAAATGTGGATTTGCAGAAATGTTATCTGCATGGTTGAGCGAAGACGGCGATGACCGAAACACCCTGCCCCGTCTTCATGGGTATTTGGAAAGCGTCGAGCACATTATGAATTATCCTCCCGACTCCGAAATGCGATCGTAAGCGGTAGTCTAGCTTAACTGGAGAGCAAGCCATGATTGATTTTGAAATAGCGGGTCGCAAAATCGGCCCGGAATATCCCCCGTATGTTATTGCTGAGGTTGGCATCAATCATGAGGGAGACCTTGAAAAAGCCATCGCAATGGTCGATGCGGCGGTTTCGGCGGACGCCGAAGTCGTCAAATTCCAATGCCACATAACTGAAAAAGAAATGGTGCCCACGGATATGACGCCGGGCGACATATCCGATGAAAAACTATGGGATATTATCAAGCGCTGTGAATTGACGCATGAAGAAGAACTGAAGGTTCAGGCTTATTGTACAGAAAAGGGTATATTATACCTGTCCACGCCTTTTTCTCGTGAGGCGGCCGACCGCCTTGACGCGATGGGCGTTCCCGCCTTCAAAATCGGTTCGGGCGAATGCAACAACATTCCCCTGCTGCGTCACATTGGATCGAAGGGTAAACCTATTATCCTTTCCACAGGCATGAACGACCTGGAATCAGTTCGACGCTCTGTCGCCGCCCTTCAATCAACGCCGGCGCCCATCGCAATCCTTCATTGCACAAGTATGTATCCCACCCCCTATGACAAAGTCCGGTTGGGTGGCATTACAGAATTACGAGAAAGCTTTCCCAATTTACCTGTTGGCCTGTCAGACCACAGTTTAAATATTTATACATGCTTGGGCGCTGTCGCCCTTGGCGCCTGTATTTTAGAAAAACATTTCACGGTGAGCCGTGACTGGCCAGGGCCCGATGTGCCAATTTCCATCGAACCAAATGAGCTTGAAGACCTAATAAAGGGATCAAAAGCCGTATGGCAGGCTCGCGATGGCGGTAAAACCAGACTCAATGAGGAACAAGGTGTAATCGACTTCGCCTATGCTTCTGTCGTTACGATCAAACCCATAAAAAAAGGTGAACTCTTTACAAGAGATAACCTTTGGGTAAAGAGACCGGGCACAGGTCCTCTTCTTGCTGACCGATATGAAGAAATATTAGGCCGGTATTCCGCTACAGACTTAAATCCTGATGCAATCTTATTACCAGAGCAAATTTCTGACTACGATCAGCTAAAATAGCCAAAAGCATCAGCCGGTAATTCGATTTTAAAGTTTGATACCATACATACGAAAAAGGGATAAAATCCGTCCCACAGTGACGCATTATTCACTTAACAGTCCGAAAATAGGCATATCTAGATGGAAGAAGTACCGTTAGCGCCAGCAGCCATACTTCGAGATGCTGTTCGCGCTATCGAAAGCAGTCGTCGCAGAACAGCTGTGGTCGTAGATCAAGACGGCCACCTTCTGGGCACAATTACGGATGGCGATATTCGCCGCTTACTTCTATCTGGCGGAAACTTGGAATCCAACGTTACCAAGGCCATGAATACAAACCCCATTATTGCCCCGGAAGGGAGCAGCCAAGGGGCGCTTCAAAAGAAAATGAATTCCGCCAACATATTGTGCATTCCACTTATAAACAGTAAGGGGCTCTACGTGAGCCTGATCCACGCCTCAGACTTATTTCAAGACGGAGGCCATAAAAGCGAGAGTAATTTCTTCGCAGGCGTCATTATGGCGGGTGGGCTGGGAAGCCGCTTAGCGCCCTTAACAAACAACCTTCCAAAACCGATGGTCGATATTGCAGGTGTTCCACTATTGGAGCGTTTGTTGATTCAATTACGCGATATGGGCATTACCAAGGCATTCGTTGCCGTCAATCATCTGGCCCACGTTATCGAAGATCACATTGAAGATGGCAGTCGCCTTGGTATGGATGTCAGGTACCTTCGGGAGGAGGAAAGACTTGGCACAGCGGGCGCCTTATCTCTTTTACCAGAAAAGCCCGATGGTCCTATCGTCGTGATGAATGGCGATATCCTAACCACATCTGACTTTAATGCTCTTTATAGCTTTCACCTTGATCAAAATGCCGCCATTACCGCCGCGGCAATTGATTACCGGATAGATATTCCCTACGGAGTATTTGTCGCCGATGGCGCTGTTGTGAAGGGTTTGGTTGAGAAGCCTTCACAAAAATTCCTCTGCAATGCTGGAATTTATGCTGTCTCACCCGAAATCCTAGAGATGATCCCACAAAGTTTCTATAATATGACCGACCTTATCGACGCTTGCTTGAATTCTGACCGAAATGTAGCCGTCTTTCCTCTCCACGAATATTGGAGCGATATTGGAACGCCAGGTGATTTAGAAAAAGCGCGGACTGCTTTTAAAGAATTCAACAAATAGGAACATCAGAAACAGGAAATTCCATTGCCGACTTAAGAACCCAGAAATCAATAACTGTAAATCTGGAATGAATTACATCTAAAATATTTTTGCTATTGGTATTTTTTTCCCATTCAGCAGAAATCCGAATGTCAATTGATCGGAACGGTCATGTACAGAAAACTCATACTGGAATCCAATCACCGGATTTGAATTCATTTGAGTAGAAAAAGTAACACCGCGGGTTTCAAAATGTTTAATCACATCCTGCCGTACGACGGTTAATGGAATAGTCTTCGAAATATCCTTACTCTCGAAAAAAACTTCAACGCCACTTTCTCCAGAACCATAAAAAACCCAACCAGAAACGAGGCACATCCCTTCTATCGAGACGAAGTCGCCGTCCTGAGGCTGATCAATGTGCCAGCGCAGGTCTCGGTTTCTGGATAGCCACTTATTTGACAGGGACTTGACTCGTATTTTTTCCTTTTTAGGCTTGGAAGATACAAGTTTCTTTAAGTACGCGTCGGATTTTTTTTGTGCTGTATCGACAGATATAGCGCTGGCGGTTTCACAAGGCTTTAACATAACCGGGTAATAACCACCCTTGGAAAACACCTCGACGACATCAGTTTGACATTCTGCAGGCACGTAGGAATCAACAAAACAATCCTCCCCACCGCCGAGAGTGCACCATATTTCTGCGATTTCCTTCATATATCCCGCAGAAATAATTTCATAGGTTAATTGATCAATGTTGTCATTTCGAAAAATTCGATCACAGATGCTTTGCAAGCCATCTGACACTTCAACGGAATTTTCGGTTATTTGTCGATAAATACGGTCTCCAATGATTATCCTCATCAAATTTCGACTAAATATTTCCCGCGCCAAGGTACTTTTCCCGGACCCCGGCTCGGACAACGCCAAAAATGCATAGGGTCGCATTGCCGTAATATGAACGACATAACGCCGTATAGGGTCGCCATCTTGATTGACACTATCGCCCACGAGCTTCCAGGCGTAAGGCGCCAATATTTCCTGCAACTTTCCCAAAGACGGGAACGTCCTCTTATCAATTGCCCGCTCAACCTCTTTCCAGACACTTCCAGCGGCCGAAACAATTCCCATCTCTAAAACAAGCACCCCGTCAGGGGTCAATGCTTTCATTAGACTGGCAATGAGCGCCTCCTGATCATCGGCATAGTGAATTGCCGAAGCGAGAAGGATACAATCGAATGAACCCAGACTAATATCGTCCCAGGATTGGACAATGAATTCACAGTCGGGAAACCTCATTTTCGCGCGTTCGATAAACCTTTTTGACGTATCAATGCCAACCACACGATTGGCGCCAGAATACTCCGCATATCCGCAGAAAAACCCCTCGTTACAGCCAACATCTAAAAAAGATTTCTCTGCCAGGTCCGGAAGCCTCAGCGCTGAAAGTTTGTCAGAAGATCGTGAGTTCCCCAATTCATCCGGAAATGACTGGTATGACATTGGCGTTTTCCTGTTCTGCACATGTTTTTTTGTTTGATGTTAACATACCAGCAATCACCTTTTTTCCCAGTATCGGATTGAACTTAAATAGTGTTTCAAATTTCAGAAACTATAATTGCTGAAACCCAGGGCCCGGGAACCTTTCAAAACACAGGGGAGATAACGCCTGTCGAGCGTTCAGCCCTGACACGAAAGACGTTATGATATTCGGTAATTCTCTAGTATTGCGCTGTCGTCGATAGGAGCTTACCCAATAACTGAAACTTATTGAGAATAGTTGTGATCACAGGAGTAATTTAAAATGTTCCGTTTGCTCCGAGGCGAGTCGAAGTCAGCTCCCAACTGGTTCAGGGAACGCGTAATCCGTCGCCGGGTCGCAGAAATCGAGCAAAGCGGACTTTTTAATTTGACGTTTTACCGCCAACAAAGTGGTGATTTTGAATTAAATTTAGACCAGGCGATCAGGCATTATCTGAAGTTGGGTTGGGCGAAGGAATTTTCGCCGAGCCAAGATTTTGACACGCCATTTTATTTACGAATGTACCCTGACATACAAGAAAGCGCTCAAAACCCGCTCTCGCATTATATCAAATATGGAAGAGAAGAAGGGCGCTTTTCGAAAGAACCCGACAGCAGCGGCGTCGACAGAACGGTATTGAAAAATTTACCAGACCTTTCCGTTTTGGCTAAGTGGCGTCCAACCTCTTTAGAATGCATTATAGTTCATATTTATTATGCTGATATGTGGCCCGTAATTCAAAATTTTCTTCAGGAATTACCCGAGAGCTTTGATTTAATCGTTACCCTCGTTGTGGGGAAAAGCGATCATCTGAAAAATGAAATAGAAAGGACATTCCCTGGTTCCTTTTGCCCACTTTTCCCCAACCATGGGCGCGATATTTTTCCATTTATCGCTATATTGAATACACGCGTATTCCAAAAATATGAATATGTCTGCAAAATACATACAAAAAAAAGTCCCCACCTCAAAAACGGGGCAAAGGTAAGCAAATACCTCCTTACTCAATTGGTTGGTCAGCGGTTTTACAAAAAAATCCGCCGCCTTCTCGACTCGGATGAAGGTATCGGCATTGTTGCGCCCCAGGGTTATCTTTTAGGCAAGCGCTTCATCGGGCCCAATTTAGAGAAGATGACGCATGTCGGGACACGAGGAAACGTCGACATCAGTCCTCACGAAGACATCGCATTCCCGTCCGGATCTATGTTTTGGTTTCGCCCAAATAGCTTGGAATGGCTGCGAACAATCAATCTAGAAGGCAAAGATTTTGACTTCGAGAATTCTCAACTCGACGGAACAATGGCTCATGCTGTTGAGCGGTTATTCGGCATTTCCTGTGTTCAAGGCAACCTGCGTCTTGTTGAGGCGAGCCCTGGATTTTTAGGAAAACTACTCAGACCGCTCGTCGTAAAATAAAGCCCTCACGACAAACATCTAAATTGAATACCTGGATGGATCGAAATGATCGAGGTTGCGCTCTATCCATTCGGCGGTAAGCGTTAAGCCTTCCTTAAACTCGACCTCTGGCGACCAGTCGGTCAGTTCCTTAATCAAACTATTATCAGCGATCAAACGATTTACTTCGCTGTTTTTCGGCCTGATACGGGCCTGTTCCGTTTCAGTTGGCACTTCCCGTCCGGTTATTTCCATCAACATCCTGGCCGTCTCACCGATCGACCATTCCTGGTTGGTGCCAATATTCACCGTTTTTCCAATTGCATCCGAACACGTTGCGAGCGCAATCATTCCAGCAGCAGTATCGCGCGCAAAATTAAAATCGCGCGTAGGGTCGAGCGCCCCCAGTTTTAGTTTATCAACGCCAGAAAGTAACTGGGCGGCAATTGTCGGAATAACGGCCCGCGCCGTTTGTCGCGGACCAAACGTGTTGAATGGCCGCGCCGTGATCACGGGCATATCAAAAGATAAATAATAACTCTCCGCCATTTTATCCGCGCCGATTTTGCTAGCGGAATAAGGCGATTGACCAACCAATGGGTGATCTTCCGAAATCGGTACAGTTTGCGCGCTACCGTAGGTTTCCGATGTTGAGACATGCAATATTGACGCTGCGCAATCGGCGCGCCGACACCCCTCCAGTACATTTACCGCCCCTTGGATATTGGTCTGCACGTATGAATGAGCGGCGACGTAGCTATACGGAATGGCGATCAGGCTCGAAAGGTGGAAAACATAATCCTGGCCGATGACCGCCTCGGCGACCCTCTCCGGATCACGAATGTCCGCAGGGAATATTTCGATAGAATTCCGTATTTCAGCAGGACAATCGGACAACCATCCTATCGCGTTCCAGCTATTGTAAAAAACCATCGCGCGTACTT
>JAESSL010000057.1 GCA_016764135.1 Alphaproteobacteria bacterium | reverse complement strand
CGGCGACAGGGATTTACCGTCGCCCGCCACCGCCAGTTGATCCAGGATCGCCTCGGCGACCGGGTCTATTCGTACTTCTTCATCTTCACTCATGCGCGGCTTTTAGCACGGCTTTTGTGGCGCGCCCAGATCGGAATCGCCTTCATTCGATTCATTCTGACTGAAAATTGGTGACGCCGCGGCGCAGTCTGGCTACCCTTTATTCGGGAAACCGATTGGAAAGGGTCCATCCATGCAGGAACGCGACATTCAGATCATTGATCACCCCGCCGCATGGCGCGCCAGCGACGTTGCGGGTAAGGAAGATTTCGCCATCGATCTGACGCCTCGCCATATCCACGCCATGCAGGACAGTCTCGCGGGGTTTCGGGCTTCGGTCGATGAAACCGGCGCCGCCACGCCGGACGCCTTTCCCTTGACGCCCATCGCCGATGACATCGCAAAATGGCGCACGGAACTGTTGCACGGGCGCGGCATGGTCATACTGCGCGGCTTTCCTATCGATCAGGCAGACCCGGCGGATCTGCGCGCCATGTATCTTGGATTGGGGACTCATTTTGGCCGCCCGGTGTCGCAAAGCGCGATGGGGGATCTGGTAGGCGATGTGGTTAATATCGGCGGCAAGGACCCACGCGAACGCGCTTATCGCAATAGCCGCACATTGAATTTACACACGGATCGCTGCGACCATATCGGCATGTTATGCCTGCATAAATCGATGGAAGGCGGCGTCAGCGGTTACGCCAGCGCGCTGGCTGTCCACAACGAAATTCTGGCGACGCGACCGGAATTGCTCGCGGCGTTGTACAATGGCTATCACCATCATCGGTTTGGCGAACAAAAACCGGGTGACCCGCTGGTCACGGCGGAGCGAATTCCGATTTTCTCCATCACCAAGGGCGTCCCGAACGTAATTTATATTCGCGGCTATATCGATTTGACGGTTGCAGAAGGCCACATCACGCTAAGCGAAATGGAGCAGGACGCGCTCGACTATTTTGATACAGTCGCCAATCGAGACGACATTCGCCTGAACTTCACCATGGAGCCCGGCGAGATCAACTTCACAATAATTGCTTCCTGCTGCACACCAGAACGGGCTTCGAAGATTTTCCCGACCCCGCCAATCGGCGCCATTTATTGCGCCTGTGGCTCCGCGAAGACGGCCGCCCCGCCGCCCCCGGCGTCCTCGCCCATAAAGGCGAAGACGGCATCCTGTCTCGTCAGGACAAGGGCACGTATTATAGTCCGCCGGACGCCGCAATCTGAAGCCACGCCGATTTACGGCGCCCTAGCCACGCATCCGGGACAGGCGAAGACGCAGCGCGTTTAGTTTGATAAAGCCTTCGGCGTCGTGCTGGTCATAGACGTCATCATCTTCGAAGGTGACGTGCTCCAGCGAATACAGGCTGTCTGGAGAGGAGCGGCCAACCACGGTGGCGGAGCCCTTGTAGAGCTTCATCCGAACGGAGCCGTTCACCATTTCCTGGCTCTTGTCGATCAACGCCTGCAACATTTCGCGTTCAGGCGAAAACCAGAAGCCGTTATAGATGAGCTTCGCGTAGCGCGGCATCAACTCGTCCTTCAGATGCGTCGCTTCGCGATCCAGCGTGATCGACTCGATGCCGCGATGCGCCGCCAGCATGATTGTGCCACCGGGAGTTTCATACACGCCGCGAGATTTCATGCCGACAAACCGGTTTTCAACCAGGTCCAGCCGTCCAATGCCGTTTGCGCCTGCGACTTCGTTCAACCGGGTCAGCAGACTGGCCGGGCTCAACGGCTCGCCGTCCACCGCGACCGGATCGCCTTTTTCATAGGCGATGTCGATATAGGTCGGTTTGTCCGGCGCATCTTCCGGCCGAACGGTGCGGGAAAAGACGTATTCCGGCGCCTCTACGGCCGGGTCTTCCAGCACCTTTCCCTCGGCGGAAATGTGCAGCAGATTGGCGTCTACCGAAAACGGCGCTTCGCCGCGTTTGTCCGTCGGGACGGGAATCTGGTGCTGCTCCGCGTATTCAATCAACCGGGTGCGGCTGGCCAAGTCCCATTCCCGCCACGGCGCAATTACCTTGATGTCCGGGTTAAGCGCATAATACCCCAGTTCAAAGCGAACCTGATCGTTGCCCTTGCCCGTCGCGCCGTGGGAGACCGCATCGGCGCCGGTGGCCTTGGCGATTTCGATCTGGCGTTTGGCGATCAACGGTCGGGCGATTGACGTGCCCAATAGATAGACGCCTTCATAGACGGTGTTCGCCCGGAACATGGGGAAGACGAAATCCCGAACGAATTCCTCGCGCAGATCTTCGATATAAATTTCCTTGATGCCGAGCATTTCGGCCTTCTTGCGCGCGGGCTCCACTTCTTCGCCCTGACCAATATCGGCGGTAAACGTCACCACCTCGCAATCATATTCATCCTGCAGCCAGCGCAGAATAACCGACGTATCGAGCCCCCCCGAATAGGCCAGCACGACCTTTTTTACGGAACCACTTTTTTTCGACTTGGACATCGTGTCACCTTCCCGTTTGGGGGCCCGGTCTAGGGGCGTTCTGGCGGCCAACGCCGCCCTTTAAAACCGTATCTGCCGCTACATCCGGTCCCGGACCGGACGGCGGCGCAGTATAGGGCCGGAATCCTCGCCTGCAAGCGTGGATAAACCCTGTTGCATTCAACACGCAATGACTAAAGTTCGACGGAATTTCTATCACTATTACACGGGGACACCGACCAATGAGTGAAGACATCCTTTCCGAAGCCGAATTCGCGGCGCTCGTCGCGCTGGATACGCCGACTGTTTGCAACGCGCTGGAGATTGTTGCGCCAAATCGCCGCGCCGTCGGCTTCACCACCAAACAACTGGTCTGCCCACGTCCCGGCCTGCCGCCAATTGTCGGTTACGCCCGCACCGCGCGCATGCGCGCCATGACGCCGGCGCTGCCCGAAGCGGTCGACAGAATCGCCTATTATGAATATGTCGCCGCCGGCGCCGACGGTGCGCAAAGCAAGACGCCGCGCATTATAGTGATCGAAGATCTGGATTCTTCGCCCGGCTTCGGCGCGTTCTGGGGTGAAGTGAACACCAATATTCACAAGGCCATCGGGTGCCTGGGCGTCATCACCAATGGCAGCATTCGTGATCTGGACGATTGCGCGGAAGGCTTTCAGATGCTCGCAGGCAATGTCGGCCCGTCCCACGCACATGTACACATCACCGATTTTGGCGGCGATATCATTGTCCATGGCATGGCGGTCTCGTCCGGCGATTTGATCCACGCCGATCAACATGGCGCCGTTATCATTCCTCATGAAGTCGCGCGCGACGTGCCCGCAGCGGCGGCGCAAATCGCCGCACGGGAAGCCATTGTTCTGAATGCCTGCAAGGCGCAAGGCGCAGGCATCGCCGAGGTGAAGGCAGCGCTCTCAAAAGCCGCCGAATACCACTAACCTCGGCTTGCGTGGCGGCGTTTCCCAAGTGGAGCAACCGAAACGGATGGTTTTCATCCGTTTCGGCCAGACCATTAGCGCGACGTTGCTTACTTCAAAAGGCGGCGGCATTCCCCGAACGTAACGCGCATATTAAGGATGCGCGGTTATCGCGACGCCAAGGCTTGCGCCGTCGCAAGATCGACCGGCCCCTCGCCCAGCACGGCGTCGATCGCCGCCTCATCGCTTTCACCGATGGCGAGAGGGTCTTGCGGAGCCAGGTTATGATCCACCACCATCCGGG
>JAESSL010000056.1 GCA_016764135.1 Alphaproteobacteria bacterium | reverse complement strand
TGGTTTTACCGGCGCCGTTCGGGCCGGTCAGCACGACGGGACGCGTATCGCCGTCAAAGCCGAAAGACGCGTAGTTGCGAAAATTCGTCAGCCGGAGTCGCGTTACCGCGAGAGATTTTACACGTTGAGAGGCGAGAGCGGGCGCCGGGGCGCACGCCGCCGCTGCGGTCGAGACGGGATCAGCAAGACCGGCAGTTCTCACGCTTAGACCCGCATGGGCATAAGCACATAGAGGGCGCTGTCATCGCTGGAATCACGCACAATTGTCGGCGATGCGCCGTCTGACATGGCCATCTGTGCGGTATCGCCTTCCATCTGTTGGGTGATGTCGAGCAAATACCGGGAGTTGAAGCCAATTTCGAGCGCTTCCTTGTCGTAGACCACTTCGATTTCTTCAACGGCGGTGCCATTGTCCGGGCTGCTGGCGGACAGGGTCAGCACATTGGCTTCCAGCTTCAGCTTGATGGACCGGGACCGTTCGGTTGAAATGGTTGCGACCCGGTCGACGGCCTTGGCGAAATCATTGCAATTGACCTCAAGAAACTTGTCATTGCCGACGGGAATCACTTTTTCATAATCGGGGAAGGTGCCGTCGATCAGTTTTGAGGTCAACAGAGCGCCATCAAATTCGAACTGAATTTTAGTGTCCGACAATGAAATATTTACGACATCGTCGCTTTCGTCGATCAGCCTGCGGAGCTCGGCGATGGTCTTGCGTGGGATAATGACGCCGGGCATCTCTTCGGCGCCGATCGGCAAGGGCATTTCCACCCGCGCAAGGCGGTGTCCATCGGTCGCCGCCGCGCGGAGCACGGACATTCCGTCGTTCTGGATGGCGTGGAGATAAATGCCATTGAGATAATAGCGGGTTTCTTCCGTTGAAATCGCAAACCGGGTCCGATCGACGAGGGAGCGCAGCTCCGCAGCGGGGATCTTGAAGGAATGCGGCATTTCGCCCGCAGTCATGGACGGAAAGTCCTCCATCGGCAGGGTCGAGAGGGTAAATCGCGATCGCCCGGCGACAAGGATGAGCTGATCGTTATCCGGATTCGTCTCCAGGTCGATCTGCGCGCCGTCCGGCAGTTTTCGGACAATGTCGTACAAGGTGTGCGCGGGCGCGGTCGTTGCGCCCGGCGCGCTGACCGTTGCGGCGCCGGATTCCACGATGGCGATATCCATGTCGGTCGCCGTCAGTTTGATGGTGTTCTCGCTGGCGTCGATCAGGACGTTGGCCAGAATGGGAATGGTGTTCCGACGTTCAACGACGCTTTGCACGTGATTCAGCGAACGAAGTAAAGCTGCGCGTTCAATGGTTAATTTCATGGCTCTTTGGACTTTGCGCTCGTGGACAGAATTTTACGCCAGCCCGTGACCTTTCCGACGCGAGCAAGCCCTCAAACATAGCAGAGGTCGGTTGAATCCGCACTATGTTTGGTGACCCAAAAACGCAGGAATTTGGTTATTTTCGCAAAAAATACGGGTCTTCGCCGGATATCGGGCGATTAGCCTTCCAGCATCCGGCGCAAAAGGTCGATATCGTCGGAAAAGGCGCTGTCGCTGGCGCGGAGTTCGTCAATTTTCCGGACCGCATGCATGACGGTTGTGTGGTCCCGCCCGCCGAATTGCCGTCCAATATCGGGCAGGGAGCGTGCGGTGAGCTGTTTTGACAGATACATGGCCACCTGCCGGGGGCGCGCGATGGCGCGGGAGCGCCGCGCGGAATACATCTCGCCCAGCCGGATATTGAAATGCTCGGCGACCCGTTTCTGAATTTCCTCAATAGTGACGCGCCGGTTATTGGCGCGGAGCACGTCCTGCAGGACCTCCTGGGCGGTGTCGAGGGTCAGCGAGCGGCCCACCAGATTGGCGTAGGCGATGATTCGGTTCAGCGCGCCTTCAAGCTCGCGAACATTGGAGGTGATTTTATGGGCGAGGAATTCCAGCACTTTCGCGGGCACCTCAACGCCCATGCCCTCGGCTTTGACTTGCAGAATGCCAAGCCGCAGTTCGTACGTCGTCGGGTGAATATCCGCAACCAGGCCCCAGCCAAGTCGTGATTTCATCCGTTCTTCCATGCCTTCCAGATCATTGGGCGATTTATCGGCGGACACCACGACTTGTCGATTTTGGTCAACCAGAGCGTTGAAGGTATGGAAAAATTCCTCCTGCGTGCTGTCTTTACCCGCAAAGAACTGCACATCGTCGATCATCAGCACGTCGACCGAGCGGAACTGCTCTTTGAACGCCATGGTGTCCTTGTATCGCATCGCGCGAATGAACTGATACATGAACTTTTCGGCAGATAGATAGATGACCTTCTTTTCCGGCTGCGTCGTGCGGATATGCCAGGCGATGGCGTGCATCAAATGGGTTTTGCCAAGTCCGACGCCGCCATAGAGGAATAGCGGGTTGAAGGTGGCGGCGTCCGCTTCCGCGACCCGGCGCGCCGCCGCAAAGGCGAGTTCGTTTGGTTTGCCGACGACGAAACTTGCAAAATCGAATCGCTTGTCCAGCATTGCGCCGATTTCTTCGTCGCGACCATTTGCGGCGATGGCGCGAGATGCGGCGCCCGTCAGGACGCTACCCTCCGGCTTGTCTGTCCGGGGTTGAGCCGAGGGCGTCGCCGGACGCGGGCGCGATAAAGGCGCGCCGCCTGTATCGTGTACGATTTCAACAATCTGGATGGTTGGGTCCTCATCGGTCCGCAATTCCGCTAACCGATCGCCATATTGCTGCTCCACCCAGTCGCGCATGAATTTTGTCGGCGCGCTGATCCGCACGACGCCGCGTCCCGCTGAAACGAGCGAAATTGGCTTGAGCCAGCTGCGATATGCGGCTTCGCCAAACTCCGCGCGAAGCTTGCCGCGAACGCGAATCCATTGAGGGGTTTGCTTGTCTTCCATCACGCTTTCGATCGCCTTATGCGTCGCTTTTGAAACGTCCCCGATTCCAAAAGCCGAACCCCGAATTCCAGCGCCATAAAACCCCTGTCGGGACTCCATGGCGAACACTCAATGCCGGTGTTTGCGGGTATGAAGTAAACCTGAATTTAAGATCGTGGCGACGTCAGGGAATGTGCAATTGTCGTGTATTCAAAGTTGAAAACAGGAACAAATACTAATGTCCTAACAAAAATCCGATAAATTTAAAATAACAAGCGCTGTAAAAGGCATTAAATCCCAAACAATACAGATTTATTATTCCGAATTACACGGAACTCCCCTTCTAGTATTTAGAAAGCCACCCGAAGTCTTTTTTTATTCTTAGGTTAACTATCAGCCCGTCAATCAGCCGATGAAAACAAACTATCGAGGGTCGGGTTTGGGCGCAACAGACTCAGGTGATGATTCGGGCAAAAATATAAAAAATATTTGTTTGACAATTGCTAACCCGTTGAATCTTTGCGGAAGGAAAAATTTGACGATGCGCGCACGAAAAAAGCCGCGCCAAAAATCAGCGCGGCCTTAATTCGAATCACTCCGTTTCCGGAGAATCGGCGCTTTACAGCGCGTTGATGCTTTTCGTCAGCCGCGAAATCTTCCGCGCAGCCGCGTTCCGATGCACCAGACCCTTGCGGGTGCTCCGGTGAAGCGATGGCGCCGCGAGGGCCATTGCTGCTGTTGCAGCGTCTTTGTCGCCATTTTCGATCGCCTGCTCGACACTGCGCACCTGGGAGCGCATTTCACTACGACGCGCGCGATTGACGGCGGTCCGTGTTACCGATTGGCGGATACGTTTTTTGGCGGATAAATGGTTCGCCATGATGCAATTCTCAATCTAAATGTTAAGGGGCTTCGTGTATCACAAATTCAGCGTGCGCTTATATCCGTGGGATGGCCGCGCGTCAAGCCCGTGGTCGGTATAAATAAAGGATCCTCTATTTGCCTACCGGTTCTTGAAGTTCGGTTTCCGTTTTTCGCCTACCGGTTCTTGAAATCCGGTTTCCGTTTTTCAATGAAAGCGCTCATGCCTTCGCTCTGATCCTCGGTGGCGAAAACCGAATGGAACGTGCGGCGTTCAAACAAAATTCCCTCGGCCAATGTCGTTTCATAGGCGCGGTTGACGGATTCCTTGGCCATCATGGTGATGGGCCGGGACATGGAGGCGATCTTGGCGGCGGTTTTCATCGCTTCGTCCATTAAATCGGCGGCGGGGACGACGCGGCTGGC
>JAESSL010000055.1 GCA_016764135.1 Alphaproteobacteria bacterium | reverse complement strand
CCACCCCCGCCGTAACGAGAATGCCCAAAAATGTTTCAAGCTCCTGTGGCGTATGAAAATTTATGGCGTCGTAGTCGCTGCCCTTCCATTGCGAGAAGCGAAAGACGATGGGGAAATCCGGGCCGACTGCATCGCGAACCGCCGTGATGATATCAACCGCGAACCGGCAACTGTTCTCCGGCGACCCGCCGTAGAAATCAGTGCGCTGATTGGTCTCGTCCCACAAAAACTGATCGATCAGATAGCCATGCGCGCCATGCAGCGCGACGCCGTCAAAACCCAGATCCTGCGCCTCTTTGGCGCCGGTTGCGAAGGCTTTGGTGATGGCGGCGGCGTCCTCTTTCGTTATGGGCGCCACCATTTGTTCGCCATTTTCCAGTATTTCACGCGGGCCGTATCCGGGACTGTCGGGGTAGGGCGGCATGCCGCGCGTCCGCCCCTCTCCAATATGCCAGAGTTGCGGCACGATTGCGGCGCCGGCTTCGTGGACGGCGTCGATGACCGGTTTCCATCCCGCAAGGCGTTCCGCGCCATAAAACCGGGGGATTTCGTCGGAATGTCCTGCGCCGGGATGATCAATAAAGACGCCTTCGGTGAAAATCAGGCCCACGCCGCCCTCGGCGCGGCGCCGATAATATTCCGCGACGTCCGGCGTCGGGATTCCATCGGGCGACCGGCGCCGGGTCATGGGCGCCATTGCGGTGCGGTTGGGAAGTTGACGAGCGCCGAATTGCAATGGTTCAAACAGTAGATTGGATGAGGCGTTAGGCATAATTTTGGGGTTCCAGAGAACAATCGGGGTGAGGGCGCCGGACGGAACGACGGCCGGAAACCCAGACGGGAAAATTGAGTCGTAGGCTGGGGCGTTCTTCGGCTTTTTTTCGCCGGATGGAGTGTTACACTAACCGCGTTATCGACGTTATGAAACCTTAAGTGGGGGATTCTCCTTGATTGAAGCAGGCAGTAAAGCGCCAGCGTTCACCATGACCAACCAGGATGGAAAGTCAGTGTCGCTGGACGATTTCGCGGGCAAGTACGTCTTGCTCTGGTGGTATCCAAAAGCCGATACCCCTGGGTGAACGATTGAAGGCAACGGGTTCCGTGATAGAATCCAAGATTTCAATGACCGCAACGCCGTAATTCTTGGCGTAAGTTACGACCCGGTGGGGGCCAACGCCGCCTTCCGGACAAAGTTTGATTTTCCGTATGATTTGTTGAGCGACAACGAACGTTCGGCCTCCGTCGCCTATGGCGCAGCCGAAAACACCGACGCCGCAAAGACCAGTCGTATTTCGGTTCTCGTGGGTCCCGATGGCAATGTCGCCGTCGCGTATTCGACGGTGACGCCGAAGGATCATCCTGAACAGGTCCTGGCGGATCTCGACAGGTTGAAATAAAAGAGTCCGGAAGGAATGGCATGCTGTTCCTTCCGAATTCTGATTTTCAGCCGCGTCTTGTTAACCGTGATTTGTTAGCCGCGACTAAGCGCGATCAGCAAGACGCCCGGCACGACCAGAAACACCGCCAGTATGGTGCGTGGGGTCAGCCGCTCCCGGCGAAACACCGCAACGCTCAGCAACAATGTAAAAAACGGATACGACGCGACGATTGGCGTCACCACGATGAGCTTGCCCAGCAAAAAGGCGATGTTCATCGACAGCACCGCCATGCCGTTGAAGAGGCCCGCAGCGGCGAACCACCACATGCCTTTGTTTTTGAACAGGTTGGGCATCGGCGTCGTGCGAAACTGCTGAGCGCTCATCGCAACCAGAAATGAGACGCTATAGGCGGCCAGACTGGCGAACAGCGGGCTGGGCACGGTTTCGAGACCAAATTTTGTCGCCGCGTGGCTGCCCGCGCGGATGATGGAGGCGCCGAGTGGAAACAACAGCGCCCAGAGCGGCCAGTTGCGTTTCAACCCGCCGGGGCTGGCCTGCACGACGAGGGCGGCGACAATGCCGCCGGTGCCCAGCGCGATCATCATCGTGGGTTCTTCTCCCAACAGGGCGAAGGCGAAACAGGCGGCGAAGAGCGGCGTTGTGGAGGAGAGGGTGCTGGACAGGGTCGGGCCCAGATAATACACCGCGCGCGCCGCGAGGTTGGCGGAGATGAACGGTCGAATGAGGCCGAGTGAGGCGAACAGGATCGCCGTGCCGGTCGGCCAGTAATTCCATTCCATGAAAAACGGCGCGAGCAACCAATAGAACACCATGGTCGCGCCAATATCGACCAGCGTGCCCGTCTGCGGGTCGCCATGACGCAGGCCAAGATGGATGAACTGCGTCCCCATCGCGAACAACATGGCGCTGAGCAACGCGAGAATAATGGGCGTCGTGCTGTCGAACGCCATGCTTTCTTCCATGGTTTGCGCGCTGCTCGGGTCAGACCCCCTGCGTCATTTCCCACAACAGTTCCACCGAGCGCAGCCAATCATCGGCGTAGCGTTGGCGCGGCTGGAACATCATGTGCTGGACGCCCTGCTCCTCAAATTTGGCGATCTGGCGTTTCATATCCTCTACATCGCCTTCAAGCGCATCCCAATGTTCTCGCGTGGAGATGGTGAACTCTTTTTCCGGGCGGGCGGCGCGCAAACGCGCAATGCTGGCGCCCAGATCGTCTTTGTTGCTGCCCGACGCGTGCCAGCCATCGCCCACCGCAATAGCGCGGTCGAGCGCCACATTAGACATGCCGCCGATCCAGATCGGGATGTGACGGTTGGGGCGCGGATTGGCGCGCATGTTCACGAAGTTTCCGCCGGTCGCTTTCGCCTCAAAATTCACCGGGTCTTCGGTCCAGCAGGCCCGCAACAGGGCGATGGTCTCGTCTGTGCGTTTGCCGCGCTCGTTGAAGGGGACGCCCAGCGCGTCGAATTCTTCCTTCAGCCATCCCGACGCCGCGCCGACGATCAGCCGCTCGCCGCTCATGATATCCAGCGAGGACAGCATCTTCGCCAGCACCAGCGGGCGGCGCATCGGCAGCACCAGAATGGACGTGCCCAGACCCACGCGTTTTGTCGCCGCCGCCGCCCAGGTGAGCGTGATGAGGGGCTCGTGAATATAGGCGGTCGGCGGGTATTGCGCGTCCTTTGGCACCGCCAGATGATCGCTCACCCAGATGTCGTCATAGCCCAGATCTTCGGCCTGAATTGCGGCCTGACGCACCGAGTCCGGTCCGGACGCCTGCCCAAATTGCGGCAAATGAATCCCGTATCGCATGATAACCTCTTTCTGATTGCCCTGTTGGGAATGCTCCGTTGGCGTCAGTGTACGGTGAAGCCTGTCCCAAGGGCCAGCACGGGAGAGCCAGCACGGGAGGGCCAGCCCGGGCGAGAGGGTCGGTTCTGGCGTTTCTCGCTTTACCGATACCAAGAGGTTGGCTACCCTTCGCCAAACACGGGAAAAGCCAAACCATTTTGGACCAGCCATTCACGGGAGAGCATGATGTCGAGAGATTGGAAATTCACACATAACCACGCCTCTGACGCAATCTGGACGCCGGGCCTGCGAGAGATTTTTGAGTATCGCGATCTGGGCATCAAGGAGTCGACCAATGGCGATTACATCGCCCATATCGTCAGCTCCAAGGGCGAATCCAATTCGGACGAAGTGCAAAAATGGCATGTGCATCATTGTGATTTTCAGTTCGTAATGGTGCTAAGCGGCTGGGCTGAGTTTGAATATGAAGGCGAAGGCGTTCATCGGTTGGAAAAAGGCGATGTGATCAACCAGCGCCCGGGCATCAAGCATCGTGAAATTGGCTGCTCCGCTGATTTTCAGGTTCTCGAAATCGTCGCGCCGGCGGATTTCAAAACCGAAGTCGTCGACGCGCCGGACGACGCCGTACAGGCCGCCGAGTAAGTCGGACCGCCGCGTCCTCTTTCGTTAAGGTAGCTGACGCGGATGGCGGAGCTCTTTGAAATTCTGACGGGCGCCGCCTCGGCTTGGGGGTGG
>JAESSL010000054.1 GCA_016764135.1 Alphaproteobacteria bacterium | reverse complement strand
TCCGAGCGTTCGCCGTGGATGGCGAGAACGGGAAAGCGGCGCAAGGCGGCGAAGAGTGGCCATAAATCAGGGATCGGGCTGTTCAGGAGTGGTTTGGCGAGTGTGATGTCCCAGTCGAAATGAAGTTGTCCGTCTGCGCCTTCACGCCATGTCGCTTTGGCCGCGTCGAGCCATTCCGCGTCACCCTGCAGAGACAAATTAGGAAAGCGTGCCTGTAATTCTGCGGCGGCGGCGGCCCAGTCGGGTTGGGGATGGTCGACGCGAATATAGTCGAGAATATCCGAAAGACCATCAATGTCCGGACCGATATCGTTGAGCACCACGCCAGCGAGACTGGAGGGCGCCATCGCCGCAAACCCCATGGCCAGCAATCCGCCAAGCGACGCGCCGATGATAATGACTCGATGGAGGCCATTGAGGATGAGCAAGTGCCGTAAATCATCCAGATAAACTTGCGGTGAATAATTGTTCGGGTCGGGATCATAGTCGGACTGGCCGCGCCCGCGATAGTCGGGGCAGAATACGGCGTAGCGGTCGCAAAAATGCGACGCCAATCGGTGAAAGTCTTTGGAGTTTCGCGTGGTTCCCGGAAGGCACAGGATTGCGGGGCGGTTGGCCTGCCGGGTTCCATACATCCTGTAATACAGCGACAGGCCATCCCGCGCAGTGTACCGGCGTTCGGAAAAAAGAGGTGCAGCGCTGGACACGACGCCCTCGCAATTAGCCTGTGACAATGTCGGGGAGGGGCGTCAGCGACGATAGAACGCCCTTGGGGACGCCCGGTAAACGTTCGCGAGGTTGGTTGAACCGGTTTATCCAGAGCACCTGAAATCCAAAATTAGCGGCCCCGGCGGCGTCCCACGCGTTTGAGGACATGAAGCAAATTTCCGAGGGCGCCAGGGACAGTCGATCGACGGCGAGCTGGTAGGTTTGCGGCGCCACCTTGAAGACGCCGACATCTTCCACCGACAGGACATGATCCAGATTAGCGGCGATTCCAGCCGAATCAACTGCCGCTTTCAACATCATCGGCGACCCGTTGGAGAGGATGCCCGTTTGCATGCCGGCGTCCTTCAAGCGACTAAGGACGTCCGGAACTTCCGGGTAGGCCTTCAGGGTCAGATACAATGACATCAGTTTTTCACGCAGCGCCGCGTCCTCCAGGTCGGTGGCGGCCATGGCGTAGTCCAGCGCGTCGCCGGTGATTTGCCAAAAGTCGACATGAGCTTTCATCAACGTCCGGAGCCATGTGTATTCCAGTTGCTTCTGGCGCCACAGGGCGGATAGGGAATCCGCCTTGTCGCCCAAATCGTCGCGGCACGCCGCGGCGGCGGAATGGACGTCGAACATCGTGCCATAGGCGTCAAAAACGCAGGCGCGAACGCCATCAAGTTTTAGATCGGTCATTGCGGCAAAAGCTCCTATTGTGGATGGCCGGTTCAGGGCGTTTCCGCTTCTTCGAGACTGATGATAGCCTGAATGGCGTAAATTGGCGAAAAGTCGTCACGAAGCCGGTGGTGATAAAGCGGCAGGTTCTCCAGAACCCGCTGAACATAATTTCGGGTTTCCTTGAACGGGATTTGTTCGATCCAGTCGATTGCGTCCGGCATGTCGAAGCGCCGGGGGTCGCCGTTCTCACGCAGCCATCGTCGAACCCGGTGCGGGCCGGCGTTATAGGCGGCGAGGGCGAGAACAAGCGATCCGTCAAAATCCCGCAGGAGCCCGTTTATATACGATGCGCCCAGATTAACGTTATGGCGTGGGTCTGCTGTCAACAGGCGCGTGGAGTGGCGAATTTTGAGACTCCGCGCGACACCCCGCGCGGTCGCTGGCATCAGCTGCATTAGGCCGCGTGCGCCGGCGGGGCTGACCGCCTTGGGGTCGAAGGCGCTTTCCTGACGGATGATTGCGTGGATGACTTCTGGATTGGGCGACAGCCCCTTCATGAACGGAGATGACGGGTACCCGGCTTCCACCAGAACGACGCCCTTTTTCAACGCCTGTTTAGCCATACGGATGGCCAGATTATCATGGCCGATGTCGTGCGCGAGACTCGTCAGAAGCGGCCAGTCGGACCGCTTGGTTACAGCGCGGGCAAGTTGGTCAAAGAAGGGGCGCAGCAATTTTTTCTGCTCGAGTTGTGCGAGGCTCCGGATGATTTTCACAAAGGGACGTTTTTCGAACTGAGCCTTTTCTTGTGCGGTGACTGCGGGCGCTGCGGGCGGGCGTCCGTTGCCGGGGCCCGGTATGTGAAGATACGCCATTTGACCGTAAAACGTTGTGACGTGCCGCGCCGCCAATCGATACCACTTCATTGCGTCGTCATACGCGCCCTCGGCTTCCGCCGCGCGCCCCGCCCAATAGGCGCCGCGGGCGCGGCTCACGGGAAATTTCACGTTATTGTAAGGATCGCGAAAATGGCCTTGTGCGACGCCGGGGTCGCGCAGATAGCGCAGGGCGATCCAGCCGGACAGCCATTCCGCCTCCGCATGGGCGGCTCCTTTGGTCTGGCGGTGGTTTTTCGCCAATCGATAGGCGTGGGTTACGTCGCCTTTCCGAAGGACGTGACGGGTTAATGACGCACGCTCAATCCACCACCGGCGAGGTCGAAAATTATGATCGGGTTGTTGGGCCAGTAGCTCAATAGCGCCGTCCTGAAACCCTTTTCTCCGCCGCCATCGCATGCGCTCAAACAACAGGCCGGGGTCATTCAGGAGGGATGCCGGGATGCGCGCGATAGCGGGGTCGACTCCGCCAATTCTGCGCGAGAGCATAATTTTTGCCTGCGAGAGGTGGCGATGGTCGATGTCGACGCGGCGCATTTGTCGTTTGGCCGCCGAAATACGACGGTCCCAGATTAGCCGGTCGAGCCGTTTGATTTCATCTAATTTTGTTAAGTCCCGACGAAACCGTTTGCGGAACTGGCGTTCGTCGCTTCGGTTCATATTAAAGCCAATCCAGGCGTTCCGGATCGCGTCGGCGGCGTCTGATTGTCGGCCTGCGCGTCGAAGGGCGTCGACATGACGTATCACGCCTGTCGCGGTGAGGGGTGGGTATTTGCGAAACCAGGCCAGTGTTGCGTTTTGGCTGAAGTCCTTTTTCATTGCCGATTCCGCTCGTCGGCGAAGAGTTTTTGTCCGTGGCCATGCGGGTGTTTGGCCTAAAAATTTATTGATATCCGAGAATTTAGCGCCGGAACTGAGTGATTGCGCCTGTAGCCAGTCGATAACTTGAGCGGGGCCGGGTGCGCTCGGGTTCCGCTTCAGCGCCGTGCGAGATAAGCGTTGCGCTGTCTTCCACTGGCCTTTGTGCGCGGCCTTGAAAGCCTGTTTGTATTGCGCCTGCTGCGATTTGTTCAGGGCGCCGCCAAAGGATGGCGACAGACCGGCTAGAAAGGCAGCGCTGAAAAATAACACCGCAACGCGTGAAATGCTCACAGACAGTATCCTTGTCTTCGCCGCGCTGAGTGGCGTCACTCGCCGATAAATGTGTAATTACTGAACCGCAACATTGATAATTTTACACTACTGTCTAATTCTCGGACAACGCACATTAATTTGACCCCTATTGCCGACGCTGGATCACAAGTATATTGTCCCCCGACATTTAAAAATCCGGGACCTCAACGGGGTCGCGAGGAGGAAGCTATGTTTCAAGGGTCGATGGTTGCATTGATTACGCCGTTTGCGAATGGCGCAGTCGACGATGCTGGATTTCAATCTTTTGTCGAATGGCAAATAAAAGAAGGCGCCCAGGGGCTGATTCCCGTCGGAACGACGGGTGAATCGCCGACCTTGAGCCATGACGAACATAAACGCGTGGTGGAGCTTTGCGTGGAAGTGTCCAATGGCCGGGTTCCGGTTATCGCGGGCGCCGGGTCAAATTCGACCGCCGAGGCGATCGAGCTCACCC
>JAESSL010000053.1 GCA_016764135.1 Alphaproteobacteria bacterium | reverse complement strand
TTCACCATCGCCGGCACGTCCGCCATATCGTTTACAGCGCCCGTGGTGGGAATTCCCGCGCCTGCGGCCATGGCGCGCAGATCAGTTACGCCCGCAGTCGGCGTCGGTTGCCCGCCTGTTTCTGCGAAACGCTCATTATCCAGCACAACAATCGATAAATTGCGGAGCTGCAAATTAGCGGCTGTCGCCAGGGAGCCAATTCCCATCAACATTTCACCGTCGCCGGTTATGACGATGACGCGCTTGTTTGGTTGTGCGGTCGCCAATCCGATGCCGATGGGTACAGAGAGCCCCATCGCGCCCAGCAGTCCAAAGTTCCGTGGATTGGGGCTTTTCGCCGTAATGTCGTAGGTCGATTGTCCCAACCCCGCAACAACCAGCGTATCGTCGGTCCGCGGCGCCAATAAAGCGTCCACTACGTCGCGTCTATGAAGCATCCCGGACATCTAGTTAAACTCCTTTGCGCCAATTAGCCGCTGAGACAGCAGAACGGCGGCGGATTGGTTTGTGTTGTAGGCCAGTTTCGCGGCGGCGGCGACAATCTCACCAACCTCTTCGGCGCGTTCAGCGCGGAACACCTTAACGCCCATAGCTTCCAGTACGGCGGGCGTCGCCTGCCCCATGGGCACCTGCCAGGGGATCACCTCGCCCCATTCACCGCGCATGGTGATGATCGCCAAAAACGGCATACGGGTCGCTTGTGGTAGCGCCAGGGCGTTGATCGTATTACCAACGCCGCTACTTTGCATCAGTAACACGCCTTTGTCGCCGCCGAGCCACGCCCCGGCCAATACACCAACGCCCTCCTCTTCCGTCGTCAGTGAAATGACCGTCATGTCGTTTTGTGCGACGCATCGATCAATCAAGACGGCATGACCCGCATCGGGCACATGGCAAATTTGCGTAAGGTTTTGTCCCCGCAGCACATTGAAAATGTCACTGCGCCAATCAATTGTTTCGTCGTTCATAATTATCCCGTATGTGCCCATGATAAAATAGGTGGAAAGTTCGGTTTCAGTATTTCGCTTTGTGAAACGCCAAAGGTTACTAATTTACGATTAATACCCGAGTGCGCAGCCATCCTTGCGAGGATCCGACCCACCGGTTAGACGATTTTTCTCCCAGTCAATCCAGATAGCCTGTGCGCCGCCATGTGGCATGACGGGTTCGCCGATATTGTGGCCAAGCGCGCGTAATTCATCGACCGTTTCCGCAGGGACGCCAGATTCAATCTCAAGCGTACCCGATTTCGGCTGCGGAAATATTCTGGCCAAATCAATTGATTCTTGAATATCGAGTCCGAAGTCTATGAAATTACTCAAGAAGTGCGCATGGCCGGTGGGTTGATAGTCGCCGCCCATAACGCCAAATGGCATCACCGCGCGATTATCCTTCACAACCATTCCTGGGATAATTGTGTGCATGGGACGCTTTCCGGGACCGATGCAATTCAAATGGCCGGGTTCAATGACGAATCCACACCCCCGGTTTTGCAACATAACGCCGGATTTGGGGCTCATGATGCCACTGCCAAACCCCTTGAACAGTGAATTGATAAAACTGACGGCGTTGCGATCTTTATCCACGACGCACAAATAGATTGTGTCCTCATGCGTTGGTATTTGCGCCGGTGGTAGCGGCGCCATTGCCTTATCCAGACTGATTTGGCTCCGAAGTTCATCGATATGCGCATCTGATAACAACCAGTCGCCCGGCACCTGGGACAGTCTGGGATCCGCCAGAAACGCGTCGCGGTCTCGATAGGCCAACCGACTGGCCTCCGTCTCAAGGTGAAGGCGGCGTAGGGAGAGTGGTTCGTCGTCCTCAAAGGAATAGCCTGAGAGAATGCGTAGAATCTCCAACGCGATAACGCCCGACCCGTTCGGTGGGCATTCCACGATGTCATAACCACGATAATTGGTCTTGATCGGCGTCACGTATTCACCGGCGGCCGTGGCGAAGTCCTCCATTGTGTGGAGGCCGCCCAGTTCGCGCAAATGCGAGACGATATCTTCTGCAACATGACCTTTATAGAACCCGTCCCGCCCGTGTTCGGCGATATGGATCAAGGTATCGGCCAAATCAGGTTGGCGATGAATGTCGCCTTCCCGAGGCGGTTTTCCACCGGGCAGCATTCGTTTTGCAGCGTGTTGATCGTGGCTCAACGTATCCACATTCATCCGCCAATCAACCGCGCAACGCGCATGAATGGGATAACCGTTTTGGGCGAAATCTATCGCGGGGCGCAGAAGTTCATGCAACTCCATTGTCCCGTGATCCCGGGATAGCGTCGTCCAGGCGTCGATTGCGCCGGGAACCGTCACGGCATGAGGTGTAAAGCGCTCAATTTCCGTAATGCCATTTTCAATATACCACTCAACATTCGCCGCTGCTGGCGCACGTCCAGACCCGTTATAGGCGATAATGTCGCCCTGCCCTTGCGGTGCGTATAATGCGAAGCAATCCCCACCGATGCCCGTCATTGCGGGGTCTACAACGCATTGTACGGCGCAAGCGGCGATGGCGGCGTCCATTGCGTTGCCGCCCTCCTGCAGGATGCGCAATGCCGTCATCGTGGATAGGGGATTAGATGTCGCAGCCATGCCATTTGTTGAATGAACGGGGGACCGGCCAGGAAGTTCAAGGTTTCTCATGCGAGCAGCGTTTCCATATTTAAATCGCGATAAATTTGCCCTCAACAAGGCACAAGTCAAGAAATGGATGATGTTGAGGGTCAATTATGGGGGCAATAAGAAGAAAGGCGCGACCGTATAGCGGGCGCGCCTTTCTTCCGTTAATCCACCGGATCACATTTTGGCTTGGCAGTTAGTCGTCCCAAACTTTTTCCGGAACGGGCAAACCCTCCAATTGCGCAGGCGTTAAAGGACCATCTGGTTCGATATCAAGTCCTTGTAACAACATGGCTAATTGACGTGTGTGTTGTGCGCAATGCCATGTCGTGCGTTCAAAAACGTTGTGAATCGGCTGGTCGCCGTAATATGTCGACAATAACGCTTCTGGATCATGATCCGCGGTAGCATTCCACCAATCGTCAACCTTCCCTTGAACCATCACACCATAATCGGCGACCTGGTTAAAGGATTGGACCGAGTCAGGCGGATCTGCGACGAGCGAATCCCGCGTCAGAGTTACACCCTCTGTGACTTCCAGAAACGTCTCAGCAACCCGGAAAACATGAAAACACAGTGAGCGGTATGTCCGGTCACGGTTTTTAAGTTTGTTTTCCAATTGTGTATCCGGAATTTGCCGGACAAGACGCTGAGCCGCCGCAAGAACAACATCCAGGCGTTTAGCGAGGCCTTCCATCGTTAATTTTGGCGCTGTATCAGCGTCCAAGGACAAAAACTTGGAGACATCACCTAAAGATTGCGCGAATACCCACTCATCACCGCGAGAGATGACTGGAATGGATCGCGCGCCTAATCGGCGTAATTCGCTTAGGCCGTCGGGGTCGGCTGCGACATCAACGGAAACGTAGTCAATATTGTGGGACGAAAGAAACTCTTTCGCCTTAAGGCAGCTAGTTCAGCCAGGCTGCCAAAAAACCTTGATCGCTTCCGCGTTCATTTTTTGTCTCCTTATTTTTCAGGTAACAAAATCATACGGGGTTCAGGAGAAGGCTACAAACATTTTACCTGCATTTTGTGGTTTATTAAAAATTACACATTTTTTGAGTGCTAACGATTGCGAATGTAGGAGTATAAAAAATAAAGGACGGACGCGATCATGATCGCCAATCCGATAAGCGTTGGTCTATAGGGCTCATTTTTAAAAAAACTGATGCCCAGGTCAATAACGAGCGCCATAAAAAAAGCCGCGATGTAAATGCGCCGTTTCTCAGCGCCGTTGGGTTTATCCAAAGTCATATTATTACAAAAGTCCCACAAATATCCTGTCCCGATAATGCATTCTAGAGGGAGCGATACCTTTTACCCAATGGTTTAAGGAACGTCCGTTCAGGTGGATAAACACGCCCCACTCGTACAGCCGCACTGTCGTTTGCGCTCACAGATAATCGAAACGCCCGTAAAAATTGATTGGTTTTTTTAGTTGTGCCCGTTCCACGTTAGACATTAAGCTATCGTATTCGGAGAATTTGTATCTGTCGTTGGTCGTCTGTGTCTGACGCTGTTTCATCTTATTTAACGACTCCGGAATGTAAAATCAAAAACATCACGCAAAATTGCGTGGCGCTTCAGGGAGCGCAGTAAACGCCGAAAGGAACTTCATCAATGGCGAATGGTACGGTAAAGTGGTTCAATCTCACAAAGGGATATGGGTTTATAACGCCGGATTCCGGTGGTAAAGACGCCTTTGTGCATATTACCGAAGTAGAGCGCGCGGGCATACCGCCGCTGGTCGAGGGACAACGGATTGAATATGAAGAGGTCAGCGACACACGCGGTTTGAAAGCCGTTAGCTTGGCGGCAGTCGATTAAATCACCGCTAATCAGCGTCTATCAATCGCTTATTGTCCAATAAATTGAGGGCGTTTTTTGGCCATGAACGCCTGACGCCCCTCAATATAATCCTTACTGTCAAAACACTTGCTGACGGCGGCGTCACAGGCGTCAAGGTCCCGGTTATCCGGATCTTTGAGTATTTCGCCGACCGTCAGTTTGACCTGCGCAATCGTCAACGGCGCATTCTCGGAAATTTTCTGCGCGTAATCCTCAACATAAGCTTCCAGTTCCGCTTCCGGCAGGACGCGGTTCACCAATCCCATGACCCTGGCTTCTTCCGCGTCGAATTGACGGGCGGTAAAGAAAATTTCCTTTGCGAAGGACGGCCCAACCAGATCCGATAGCTTCCGGATATGTTCGTAGGTATAACCGAGACCCAGTTTCGCCGCCGGAATTGCAAACTTTGATTTATCAGAGCAAATGCGCATGTCGCAACACACCGCGATGCCTGCGCCGCCGCCAATGCAATAGCCATTAATCATCGCAATTGTCGGTTTGGGGAAGACCTGAAGCCCGTTATAGGCGGCTGTCACAGCCTCGCCATAACGATCGACAGATTCCTGCGACCCACGCTCTTTTTCAAACTTGGAAATATCCGCACCGGACACAAACGCCTTGCCGCCAGCGCCACTAACCACGACGACGCGAATATCATCGTCTTTTTCAAACTCAGCCAGAATTTCGACGGCGCCTTCCCACATTTCCATGGAGACGGCGTTGAATTTTGCGGGGTTGTTAAAAATCATCCGTCCCACCGGGCCGTCTTTCTCCATGATCATCTTATCGGTCGCCATCGGGTCGTATCCTTCTGTCTTTTATTTTATCGCCGCTTGAATCTTGGATCGTCAATTCGCAATCCGATTATACAACATTCCGCGCGTGGAAATCTGCAATTTCCGAAGCGTCGAAACCGATGGATTCCAGTATTTCATCGGAATGCTCGCCCCGCTCCGGGGGCGCAGCCGCGATTGTACTGGGGGTTCGAGAGAGTTGAATGGATTGCGACACCAGCTCAATTTCGCCCAATGCCGGTGATTGAACCTTTGTCGTGGCGCCAAGATGCTGAACCTGCTCATCGGCGAACACTTGATCGATGGCGTTGATTTCACCGGCTGGCACGCCCGCTTCATTGAACAGATCGATCCAGGTCGCCCCGTCTTTGGCGACAAGGCGTTTGTTGATTTCTTCACCCAACGCATCACGGTTTTCGGATCGTTTATCCGCTGTCGCATAATCCGGGTTCTCGTTCAGCTCTTCAGCATTCAGCGACTTGCAGAACCGTTCCCAAATAACCTGTCCGGCCACGGCGATGTTTATAAACCCGTCGCTGGTGGTGAAAACGCCGGTCGGGATGCTTGTGGGGTGGTTGTTGCCCGCTTGTTGCGGCACATCCTGATTCATAAGCCAGCGCGAGGCCTGAAAATCGAGCATGAATATCTGGGACTGGAGCAATGAAGTATCGACCCACTGCCCCTCACCGGAAACTTCGCGCTCCAGCAGCGCCACCATGATGCCTTGAGAACAAAGCAGTCCGGCGCTCAAATCGGCGATCGGAATGCCAACGCGCATGGGGCCTTTGCCCGGCTCGCCTGTAATGGACATCAAGCCGCCCATACCCTGAGCGATCTGATCGAATCCGGGACGACCGACATAGGGGCCATCCTGACCAAATCCAGAAATACTGCCGAGAATGATGCGGGGATTTATGGCGCGCAGGGATTCATAATCGATTCCAAGGCGGTTTTTGACATCGGGGCGGTAGTTTTCAACGACAACATCGGCCTTTTCCACAAGGCGTTTGAAAATACCAAGTCCATCAGGGTCCTTGAGGTTCAGGGTCAGGCTGCGCTTATTCCGGTGCAGATTCTGGAAATCCGGCCCATGGCGGGCGCCGCCCAGGCCTTCTTTTTGATCC
>JAESSL010000052.1 GCA_016764135.1 Alphaproteobacteria bacterium | reverse complement strand
TTCGCCCAGTTCTCACGACTGAAGCCTTCTTCACTCGCAACAAGATCCCGGCGTTGCGGCAACGTGTATTCCTCCCGGATAAATCGCTCCACGCTATCTTTTAATAACTGTTCTTCTTCGCTGAGTGAAAAATCCATCGATTTATTCCGTTCCTACCTGTTACGCCGGATCAAACTGTCCGGACAACTTTACAGACCCAAAACCATTTTTGCCAAAATATTCCGTTGTATTTCGTTCGATCCGCCATAGATCGAGGTTTTTCGCTTGTTAAAATACTCCGCCGCCAGCGCAGGCGCATAATCCGCCCCGACCGGATCCTCGTTCCAGCCCGGCTCCAGCGCCTCGGGAAGATGCGGATTGCCATAATTGCCCACCGCCTTCAGCAGCAATTCGCTGATTCGTTGCTGAATTTCCGTGGCGCGTATTTTCAACATACTGACTTCGGCGCCGACAGGCTGTCCTTTGGCCGAGGCCATCAAATAGCGTAGATCGGTGTATTCCAGCGCCGTGGTTGAAATTTCAACTTCCGCGATTTCACGACGAAAATCCGGGTCCTCGATAAGAAAACGACCGCCCGCGCGCTCTTGCCCCGCAATATCCTTCAATCGCGAAATTTGTCGTTTGATCGCCGCCGAATTGGCCACCAATCCGCGTTCATTCCCGAGTAGAAACTTCGCGTAGGTCCAGCCCTTGTTTTCCTCGCCGACCAAATTCTCGACCGGAACCCGCACATCGCTGAAAAACACCGAATTAATCTCCGTTCCGCCGTCAATCGTCTGAATCGGTTGAACCTCAATCCCCGGCGATTTCATGTCGATCAGTAAAAACGAGATGCCCGCCTGAATTTTTCCCTCGGTGCTGGTGCGCACGAGACAGAAAATCATATCCGCCAGATCCGCGTAGGACGTCCATGTTTTTTGGCCGTTCACAACGTAATGGTCGCCATCGCGAATGGCTTTGGTTTGCAGTGACGCAAGATCAGACCCCGCCCCCGGCTCCGAATAACCCTGACACCACCATACCTGATTATTGGCGATGCGGGGCAGAAACCGCTTCTTCTGCGCATCCGTACCAAAGGTATAGATCACGGGACCGACCATCGTGACCCCAAAGGGGCTAATCGGCGGCGCGTCGCCGAACGCCAGTTCTTCCTGAGAGATGTGCCGTTCCACCAACGACCACCCGGTGCCGCCGTGCTCTTTTGGCCAGGCGGAAACCAGCCAACCCTGCGCGGCCAGCACGCCCTGCCACCGATGAATGTCGTCTTTGTGGATATTCCGGCCCATCTGGACCTTTTCCCGAATGTCGGCGGGCAAGTTTTCTTGAACGAATGTACGGACTTTTTCTTGAAATGCCCGATGTTCTGCGGAAAAGTGCAGGTCCATTACACGCCTCATTCAAACGGGCGCCCATAACGATTAACGGCGCATCTTTTCTTCATGAATGAGTATCGCGATTGACCCGAGTCAATCAACCTAATTGGGCCGAGCCACTGGCCAACCTAATTGGGCCGACACCACTGGCCCTGACAAATTGGCCTTCGTTAGAACAGGCCGGGGAGAGCAGACATGGGATATGACGCGCCATTCAAAGACATCAAGGTTGTCGATTTAAGCCAGGGGGTGGCCGGTCCGTACTCCGCCATGCTGTTGGCGCAATATGGCGCAAACGTCATCAAGGTCGAACCTCATGATGGCGACTGGTCGCGCTTCATTTCGACCCGGTACGAGGATCATTCCGCATTTTCGGTGCCCGCGAACCTCGGCAAGCGCAGTATTTCCCTGGATCTGAAATCAGAGGCGGCGAAGAAAGCCGTCGAGCGAATTATCGCCGACGCCGATGTGTTTATCGAAGGCTTCCGGCCCGGTGTTATCGAACGCCTGGGGTTTGGGTATGACGCGGTCTCCGCCATAAACCCCGGCATCATTTATCTCTCCATTTCCGGGTTTGGGCAGGTCGGACCTTATCGTGAGCGACCGGCGATGGACCCAATACTCCAGGCGTTCACCGGATTAATGTCCCAGAACAAGGGATTCGACGACATACCGCACCGGGTCGGGGTCATCGTCAGCGACATGACGACGGCGCTATACGCCTTTCAATCCGTGGCGGTATCGCTTTATGCAAAACGGGACGAGCCCAAGGGGCGCCATATCGACGTCAGCCTGATGCAAGGCACCGCCTGCTTGCAGGTCATTCGCATGATTATGACCCATCTTTCGGGTGGCGAGGCTAAACCCGGCAGAATTCCCGCCGGTTCCTTTGAGACATCGGATGGTTGGATATATTTTCTGTTGTTCAAGGAAAGTGAATGGGCGCCGCTTTGCGACATGCTCGACCTCAACTATTTACGGGATGACCCACGCTACGCAGACAACGCCAGCCGTTTGGAAAATCAGGACGAATTGATGCCGATTGTGCAGACGGCGTTTCGGAAGATGACATCGGATCAATGCTGCGAAAAACTGGCCGAAGCCCGGATCATGCACGAAAAAGTCAATGAATATACGGACTTTTTACGCCATCCGCAGGTCGAGGCGACCGGCCTTATCGCCTGGCTCGATCAACCCGGCATCGGCAAGGTGCCCGTCCCCAACGCACCCGGCATCATGCCACTGGTATCCGGAACCCCTCTGGCGATGTCGCCGCTCGTCGGCGAGCATAGCGAGGCGATTCTGAGCGAGCACGGCTACAGCGCAGATGAAATTTCCCGGTTAATTTCCGATGGTGTTGTAAAGGTGGCGTAGCTACATATATGACCAACGCTGAATTTCGGAAGTTAGAGGATATTTGATGCGCCGCATTTTTCTATTTTGCGTTCTGGCGACCATACTTGCAGCGCCAATGCTTTCGACTCCCGTGCTTTCAGCGTCCGTCCAGGCCGGGGAGAACGCCGACATCGCCGCCAAGCAGTCGGGAACAGCGGCGATTCAGGGCATACCCAAAATTGAAGATTTCATGTTCTGCGAAGGGTTGCTGAAGAAAGGTTGCGACCTCTTCAAAGCCAAAAAATATGAAGACGCTTTCGCCCAGTTTAACCGTTGGGCGGAACGCGGCGAAGCTGGCAGCATGAATAATATGGGCGTCATGCTGGAAGCCGGCCTTGGGGTCGAGGCCGACTTTAAACGAGCGCAAACACTTTATCTCCTGGCGTCAGAGGCCGATGTCGCAATCGCACAATATAACCTCGGCATGTTTTTGGGGGCGCGGTACATGGACAGCGCCCATGCGCAGCGAAAACTTTCAAAGGCGGAACAATCCATCCGAGCCGAAGATTTGTTGAATTCCTATAAGTGGCTGCGCCTGGCCGCGCATCAGGGCCACAACAAAGCCATGGCCGGCGCCGATGAGCTGGAGCCTTATATGACCGAAAAACAGATTGAACTGGCGCTACACCGAGTCGGGTGGGTTTACGAAACATCCAAAGCAAAGAAAACAGATACAAAATCCAACCGAACTGAGGCCATCGCCCGGCAATCGACCTTGTGATCGAGCACAATCCTGTTGCGCAGGACCAAAACTACGCTGTGCTGGCCTGTTGTGCAGGACCAAATTTACGCTGTGGTGGATCGGGTCTTTTTTCCAGCAAAAAACTGAAATAAGCCCCCCAACAATCCGGTAAACGCCTTCAGGCGCCCAAAAATGCGCCCTATCGACGCAATGTCAGGTGACGTCAGCAAAAATAAGTGGCATTAACACTGCAGGTTACTCAACTTGCAAAACTAAGCATAGATACCACTTGGCGGCGTAGATGATGGTTGTCCGTTATTTTCAACACCTGAAAGCATCGCCTGCGCGATATCAGTTACTTCAGATCATTGCGGTAATGATCCTTATCGTATTGGGAATAATGAGCGCCTCGGTCTGGGTGCTATACAACACGGCAGTCCAGGGAGAACGCGCGCGCTTGTCCGAAGCGGCGCAAAGTCAGGCTCGACTGATCGAGGCGATCGCGCATTTCAACCAGCAGGATTCCCAAACCAAGGGCCCTGAACACGCCTTCGACGTAACCTTGACTCAGGTTACGGATGCGCACGAGAAATATAAAGGGTTTGTAAAACTGGCGAATTTACGCTGGCGCAACGGCAATACGATAACATCGTTTTTCTCATGCGGCATCGCCATTATGATTTGAGCGCGCCAAAACCAATTCCCTGGGAATCCCCTCTTTCCGAACCCATGCACCGTGCGCTCAAGGGTGAGTCCGGCGTCATGATCGGCACGGACTACCGCGGCGTTCAGGTCCTGGCGGCCTATGAGCCAGTTGCTATTTTCGACGCTGGCATTGTCGCCAAGATCGATATGGCCGAAATACGAGAGCCTTTCATCAAAGCGTCGGCGCTTACATTTTTGGGCGCCCTCATAATTTTATTCTGGGGCGTCATTTTACTCCGCCGGATTTCCCAACCCGGTATCGCCCTCGAAAAAACACTGAAGGATCTGGAGGAGAGCGAGGCGCGGTTTCGCAGTCTGGTCGAAGGGTCGATTCAAGGCGTCCTTATTCACCAGGACTTCAAGATTTTGTTCGCCAACCAAGCAATCGCCAATATCCTGGGCTATGACAACCCCGCCGATCTTCTCGCCCTGAACTCGCTACTGGATCTGTTTCCCCCTGCGGAACGCGCGGACGTTATTCGAAACAAAGACGCCAGAATGCAGGGGAAGGACGCACCGGATTTCTATGAATTCGAATGCCTCAGAAAGGACAACTCGCTGATTTGGGTCGAGATTCGCCTGTCTGTTGTCGAGTGGCGCGGCCAAAGAGTGATCCAAGGCGCCTATATTGATATCACACAGCGAAAAAGCGCCGAGGCGGAACGAGAACTCGCCTTCCAAAGACTTCAGGAAACGGATCAGTTATATAGGACAATTCTTGATAACGCCCCGGCGCCGATCACCTTAAAAGACCCGGAAGGACGCTATTTATTCGTTAATAAAATATTCGCGGACCGAAATCATATGTCGCCCGGCGACGTGGTCGGAAAAAATGTGACCAAATTCTGGCCCTCAAAAAAGGCGAGTGAAATTTTAGCCAATGACCAGATAATAATGGATACGGGAGTCGCCATTGAAATTACGACCGAGTCCCTTGGGCTGGACGGCAAACCTGTCTATCTACAAGGCAATAAATTTCCCGTCTTTAATACAAATGGCGACATAACCGCCATCGGGGCCGTTTACAGCGACATCACACAGCAACGCGAAGCCGAGGCCAAAACCCAGTACAGTCAGGCGCAACTCCAATCCATCATCAATAACTTTCCCGGTGAAATAATTCTGAAAGATGTGCAGGGACGGTTTGTTCTGATCAACGCGACCTTCCTTCGTCAGCGCAACCAGACGCAAGAGTCCATGATTGGAAAAACGATCCATGACATTGCCCCCAAAGATCATGCCGACCAGATTGTAGCGCGAGACCAGCAGGTCATGGAGCATGGAACGGTCCTCACGGGGGAGCGCGACATTCTGTTGCCAGATGGCTCAAGCGTACCGGTTTTATGGACAAAATTTCCAGTTTATCAAACGGATGGGGCATTAATGGGAATAGGCGTCATTTCCGTAAACAACACGGATTTGCGCAAAGCGCTGAACGAAGCGCGCGAGGCGAACAAAAGCAAACAGGACTTCCTCGCCAATATGAGCCATGAATTGCGCACCCCCCTGAACGCCATCATGGGGTTTTCAGAAGTCATGGAATTGCAAATTCTGGGACCGCTCGAAAATGATCGGTATTTGAGCTATGCGCACGATATATCGACCAGCGCGCAGCACCTGCTCGAACTTATCAACGATATCCTTGATATCTCGAAAATTGAGGCCGGAAAGCACGAACTTGTCTATACGGACGTGGACCTCGCCAAGGTTGTCGCGTCGTCCGTTCACGTCCTTCAGGGACAAATTGACCAAAAACAACACCGCTTCGACTTCCACATTGACGCCGCAGTCCCGAACATTTTTGCAGACGCCTCCGCAATTCGACAAATCCTCATTAATATTCTTTCGAACGCGGTGAAATTCACCCCCGAAAACGGCGAAATCCAGTTGGAGATTACAACCCACAAAAATAGGTCGGAAGACCGCCCCTATGTTTGTATCCTTGTCTCCGATACCGGAATTGGCATTCCGGAAGATGATATCGAAAAGATTGTGACGCCGTTCACGCAATCCGGCAATATCGACTTTGCGGGCGAAGGCGGCACTGGTCTTGGCCTTTCCATCGTCGACTCCCTGGTGCGTCTGCATGGGGGCACTCTGGACATTCGTAGTCGCCTTAACGAGGGCACCCGGATCTCCATTACCCTCCCCTGCTCGCCAGCAGACATTGCCCTCGACACAGGCCAATCCGAGGCGTAATCAGGCGCCGCGCAGCTTGAAGCGTTGTATTTTACCCGTCGCGGTTTTCGGCAGCTCCGAGACAAAATTAAACCAGCGCGGATATTTATACGGCGCCAGACCCGCTTTGCAGTGCTCGATGAGCGCATCCCTCAATTTATCGCCGCCTTCTGCGCCCGCCACCAGGATGATATGGGCCTCGGGTTTGATGAGCTCGTCCTTATCGGGGCGTCCCACAATAGCGGCTTCCAGCACATCTGGATGCTCAATCAACCGTGCTTCGATTTCAACCGGCGAACACCAAATTCCGCCAACTTTCATCATGTCGTCGCTGCGTCCGCAACAAACATAAAATCCATCTTCGTCCTGATAATACGTGTCCCCGGTATCGACCCAGCCCTCTTGAATGGTCTCGGCGCTTTTTTCCGGGTTTCGCCAGTAATACTTAAGCGTGGACCCGCCCTTGATCCGCAGGCCGCCCGTCTCGCCCGTGACGACGTCAGAACCATATTCGTCCACGATTCGCGCTTCATAACCGGGAACGAGGCGCCCGCTTGTTCCGGCTTTGGCCGCGCCAATCGTATTGGATATAAAAATATGAAGAATTTCAGTCGTTCCGATGCCGTCGAGGATTTCCAGACCGGTTTGCTCTTTCCAGCGGCGCAAAAGATCGCCCGGCAAAGGTTCCCCCGCCGATACGCAATATTGCAGCGACGACAAATCCGGCGCAGCGGCGCCATCCAGCGCCTGCAACTGAGCGGCGTATAGAGTCGGTACGCCAAAAAAGCAGG
>JAESSL010000051.1 GCA_016764135.1 Alphaproteobacteria bacterium | reverse complement strand
TCACCTTCAATCGCCGCGCAACGCACCGGACCGCCAATCGGGTCCCGAGCGCCAATTCGCATCCTGAGCGCACGCCCTCCCGGCGCTGCAAGCCCGGCAAATGCGTCAACGCCGCCACAAACCGGAAGCTTTGAAGGCGTTGTCACCTCAACCGCCCGCAACGGGCAAGTTACGCTACGCAGTCCGCTCGGCGAGCTGACCTTCACGCCAGACCGGCCCATGCCCCTGGGCGCCAGTCTGATGCTACAGCTTGAGGGGGATATTCAATTTCCAAACGCGGGCGCCGCATCGCCGCAATCCCTGGCCTTTGCGCCTTACTGGACGACTCTCCAATCCCTACTGACAATTGAAAAGGGGTCTTCGGTCGGCCAATCCACCGTGTCGGACGCTATTCCAAAACCCAACACCGCGCTGACCGCCTCGGCGATGTTTTTCATGTCCGCCCTACGCATGGGTGATCTTCGTCAATGGCTCGGCCCTAACGCCATGCCCCTGCTGGAACAAAGCGGATTACTAGGCCAGATGGCCGATGAATTCGCCTCCATGCAATTATTGACGCTAGATTCGAACGCCAATGAATGGCGACTTTTCCTGATTCCCTTTCTGACGGACGGGTTGTTGCAACAGTTGAAGCTTTATATTCACGACAACAAAGAGGGCGACGACGAAAATTCTGACCCGAGCGCCCAGCACTTCGTCATCGAAGTGGAATTCAAGCAATTGGGACCTTTTCAGTTTGAAGGACTGACGCGGCCTCAACAATTCGATCTCATCATTCGCACCGAGCGCAATATTCCCGAATCCATGCGCAACGGCATTCAGGATGTTTTCACGGACACCATCACTGCACTTGGCTTGACGGGCTTTCTCACCTTCAAGATGGCGGAACCATTTTTGTCCCAACCCAGACAATCGGCCAGCCCGCACGGTCCGGAGATTTTGATATGAATTCGAATGACATTGAACCCGAAAACACCGATGCGGAATTGACCAACCATCCCCGCTTTCGCCTGGAAACCATCGCCAACACAGCGCAAGGCGTCGAATTTATTTCCGTCATCAACGAAACCGCCCCCCCGAGCGCCCCAGCGAACGCACCGGTGAACGCTCCGGCGAACGCACCGAGCGTCACTTTCAAATACATCCCCGACAAACTCGTTTTGACCGCCCCTAGTTTTCAACATTACCTCGCCGCCCGCCGCGCCAACCCCGCCGCCTCTCTGGAAGGGCTCGCCCTGGATATTCTGGCGGATATCAACAATGAGGTGGTGCCGCGGTGGTGCCAGATTATCGTCAGAGACACGGCGTCTGACACAGGCGAGCACTATATCGTCGTCGAGGACCGACAACCTAACTGGGATAACGCACGGCTCCTGTCCCGGATTGCGCCGGTGTAACCCCTAACGCCGCCGGTTTCGTTCAAACGCAATGGCGCCCAGTTCATTTTGAACAATGCCGTCACGACGCGCCGCCTCTTTTCGGCTCGCCTCGTCGCGCGCCGCTTTCGTAAATTCATATTTTTTGAATTCGCCAAACGCTTCCATCACCACTTCGCGCGCGGTGTCCACCTGCGTGGCCGCATCGCCCAGCGCCTTCTCCAGTCGTTCCCGCCGCTTGATGCTCGCATCCGCGAAGGCGCCGTATGCATAACCGCTCTCAGACGAACGCGCAGCCTCCTGCTCGCGTAAAACATCTTTCTCCAGCATTTCGATTGCGGTAGCGATGCTTGCGCGCGTCGTCTCCAGTTCCTTGAGCGTTCGGCGCTTTTCGTCGAGTTCAAACTGATGCAGCTTGATCAGCGCGTCGATCCCCTTCATTCAGACGCGCCTTCCAGGATCTGCGCCAGCTGCTCATACCCTTCCGCAAGCGTTGAATGCTCCTGTTTTCCCTGCGCGAAAAATGCATCCAGTCCGGGGTAATACCGAATGGCTTCATCGACCGCCGGATCGGACCCTTGTCGATACGCGCCAATACGGATCAGTTCCGCCATATCTTCATATGTCGCGAGAAGTTTGCGCGCCTTGGTCACCAACGCATTTTCTTCATCGGTATTGCAGTCTGGCATTGTTCGCGAGACGCTCCGCAAAATATTGATCGCCGGAAACCGGTTTCGATGCGCAATGGCGCGGTCCAGCACGATATGACCGTCGAGAATACCACGCACCGCATCGGAAATGGGTTCGTTATCGTCATCGCCTTCAACCAGAACCGTAAAGAGCCCGGTGATGGTGCCCTTCTCCACGCCCGGACCGGCGCGTTCCAGCAATTTAGGCAGTTCGGAAAATACGGTCGGCGTGTATCCTTTGTTGGCGGGCGGCTCTCCGGCGGACAATCCGATTTCGCGCTGCGCCATAGCGAACCGGGTGACGCTATCCATCATACACAGGACATCCTTGCCCTGATCCCGGAAATACTCGGCGACCGCCATCGTCATATAGGCGGATTGGCGCCGCAACAACGCGGATTCATCGGATGTCGCGACCACGACAACGCTGCGCGCCATACCCTCCGGCCCCAGATCGTCCTCGATGAACTCCTGCAACTCTCGACCGCGTTCGCCGATCAGGCCAAAAACAATGATTTCTGCGGACGAAAACCGCGCCAACATCGACAGCAACACCGATTTACCAACACCGGAACCCGCAAAAATACCCATTCTCTGGCCGCGGCAACATGTCAGAAAAATATTCACCGACCGCACGCCAAGGTCCAGCTTTCCCCCAACCCGTTGTCTGGTGTGCGCAGGCGGCGGCTGATTGCGAATAAGATAAGGCGTTTTACCCTGCGGCAGGGCGCCCTTCCCGTCGGCGCTTTCGCCAAAGCCGTTCACCACCCGCCCCAACCAATCGTCGTTCGGATAGATGACCGGTTGAATGTCGACAAGCTCGACCCGGGAGCCAAGACCAATGCCATCAAGCGCGGAAAAAGGCATGCCGAGCCCCCGCCCATTCCGAAACCCAACAATTTCACACGGAACGACAACCCCGCGTCGTCCCTTCAATTCGCATCGGTCGCCAACGGACAAATGCCCCTGCACGCCGCCAATTTCCACAAGCATGCCCTGAATGCCGACCACGCGACCATGAATCGCCGTCGTTTGAATACGGTCGAGTTCCGTCAGCAAATTATCTATGGCGCCAGTCATCTATATTCGAGCGTTGTGGTTGTTTTAAGCCTGTTGAGAACGGCTGGAACATCGCGTGATACCCCGTAATCAGATCAACAATACACCATTTATTCGAGGTTCAGTGCGAATAACGAGACACATACACAACCAGGAAATAAAATATTAACCTTTTCCGTTCATAAAGGTTAATATGAATAGTTAAGATAAACTCGAAAAGGACATCGTCATGCGCGTTTTACTCGTCGAGGATGACAAGGCCACAGCCGAGAGCATCTCATTAATGCTTCGATCGGAAAATTTTATCGTCGATGCAACCGACCTCGGGGAAGATGGTCTGGAGATCGGAAAAATTTACGATTACGACATCATCATTCTCGATCTGATGCTGCCAGATATTGATGGCTACGAAGTCCTGCGGCGTTTTCGCAATGCGCGCGTCGAAACACCGGTCCTGATTTTGTCCGGGTTGGATGCGCCAGACGACAAGGTTAAAGGCTTTGGCGTGGGCGCCGACGATTATTTGACCAAGCCCTTTCACAAGGCGGAGCTCGTCGCCCGCATCCAGGCGATCATCCGCAGGTCAAAGGGACATGCGCAATCAACGATCACCACAGGCAAACTCAAAGTAAATCTGGATTCGCATGTTGTGGAAGTGAACGATAAAGCCGTCCATTTAACCGGCAAGGAATATAGTATTCTGGAGCTTCTGGCGGTTCGAAAAGGCACGACTCTGACCAAGGAAATGTTCCTCAATCATTTGTATAACGGCATGGACGAGCCCGAGTTAAAAATCATCGACGTCTTCGTCTGCAAACTTCGTAAGAAGCTTTCGGCGGCGACCGGCGGCGACACCTATATCGAGACGGTATGGGGCCGCGGATATGTGTTGCGCGATCCTGAAAACGAGACTGAACCCGCACAGGAAGATGCCGCGTAAATTCAAGCGCAACAGCGCTTGATCAAGTCTGTTCGTATAATCCGCGACGCCCGGAAACCGGCCTGAACTTATCGGTAATGCCAATCACGGTTTCGGCGCCGCCAAGATACAGCACGGCGTGGGGCCGCATGATATTGCTCATGCACGTCAACACGTCGGCCTTGGTGTTTTTTTCAAAATATATCAGGACATTGCGACAAAATATGATGTCGAACACGCCAAGCGTATCCATAGAATTCAACAGATTGAAGGGTTTAAACGAGACCATGGAGCGGATATCCGCGTTGATGACCCATTTGTCTCCTTTTTGAGAAAAATATTTCATCAACAACGTGATCGGCAGGCCGCGCTGCACTTCAAATTGCGTAAACTCTCCGGATTGCGCCTTCGCCAAAATTTCCGTCGACAAATCCGTCGCTATAATTTCAATACGCCAGCCCGCGAGTTGCGGGCCCGCCTCCTTCAACAACATGGCGAGCGAATAAGGCTCCTGACCGCTTGAACAAGCCGCACTCCTAATCCGAATTGTCTTGGCGGCGCGGCGCGCCTCCATCAAATCCGGTAAAACCACCTCGGTAAACAGCTTGAACGGTTTTGTATCGCGAAAGAAAAGCGATTCATTCGTCGTCATCGCTTCGATAATTTCGGTTTCGAGCGTTCG
>JAESSL010000050.1 GCA_016764135.1 Alphaproteobacteria bacterium | reverse complement strand
TCAAGCAACGCCCGGAGATTTTTCGCGAACAGCGTTACATCTTCACAGGGCGCAACGAATGCCTGGTTGTTTGGCGCCATCATATTTTTTACGTCGCCAACGTCGGTGGCGGCGACCGCCAGCCCGGACGCCATCGCCTCCACCACGCTCAATGGCATCTGTTCACTGTCAGAGGACAGGGCGAACACGTCAAACAACCCCATAAATTTGGAGGGATCGGACATATAACCCGGCGTCAAAACCCGCTCCGCCACCCCGCACCGAGCCGCTTCGGCGCGAACATTCTCCAGATCATCGCCAGCGCCTACGATCACCAGTCGCGCGGACAATCCCTGCGCCGCTTGCGCAAACACACGAACCAACCGGGACAGATTTTTTACTTTGCGAACCGCCGCAACGGTGCCGACGACAATTTCACCCTCAACACGTTGAAATCCGGGAATAGCATCTTCCACCGGCGTAATCTGAAAGGGTGCGCAATCAATACCGTTAGGAAAATAGGCGATCTTGCGTTCAGGCGTCCACCACACCGTTCGTGCGATGTCCGCCAACTTTTGAGATGGCGTAAATACCGCGTCCACCCCGCCAAAGGCGAACCGGCGCGTCCAGATCCGGCGCGGCAATTGCCGCACGGATTCATCATGATTAAAGCCTTCCTCATGATGGATGTGATGACAAATGCGCATAAACCGATTGGCCAGCGCAAATTCTATAGTGCCCCAATTACGCGTCATCAGGACATCCGGCGCCACGGACTTCAACAACGCCCGTATTCGCATCAAACGCCCGATCAAACCGCCAGAAAGATCCGGCGGATCGACAATCTGAACATCCAGATCCGACGACAGGCGCTCCATACATTGCAAATCGCCGTTCAACGACAGGATCGAGTGCCGATACCGCCCGCCAAACTCGTTCATAAGGGTTGCCGTACGCACCTCCGCGCCGCCAATTCCAAACCCGTAAAAAACATGCAGTAAATGTGGGACCGACGTCATATTCCGACCTGAAGCGCACTTGTATCTGCGCCAACTCTGAGTAAATTTTGCGGATTATGCCCTCCGGCGCCGCAGATGAAAATATATATTCACAACACTGCGAGCGGCCCATTGCAGTTGTGTTTGGGATCGTATGTAATCTGGTCCTTTCGGACAGCTCTGTCCGGCGCCCATCCCCTTCACCCCCCACCCTCGAGGGACTCTCATGAACGAAAAATTTATCGATATCAAAACCGTCGACGGCGTGATGCCCACCTTTACCTGTTGGCCGGACGGCGACGGCCCCTTCCCCGCCATCGTGTTCTATATGGACGCTCCCGGCATTCGCGACGAGTTGCACGACATGGCGCGCCGCATGGCGTCTGCTGGTTATTTTGTCATTTTGCCCGATATGTTCTATCGGTTTGGCATTCTGCGCTTTCCGTTTCGCGACGAGAACACACGTAAAATCTGGCGCGAAGCGATGGCCAATTTAAGCAATGCCGGCGTCATGGACGACACCCGCGCCATGCTGAGCTATATGGACGAGCAGCCACAAGTGAAACCCGGCAAGAAAGCCTGTATCGGATATTGCATGAGCGGCAGAATCGTCGCGTCCGCGGCGGGCACTTTCCCGGATATCTTCGCGGCCAACGCATCCCTCTACGGGGTCGGCATCGTCACCGACAAAGAAGATTCAGCGCACCATCTGGTCGAGAACATTAAAGGTGAAATGTATTTCGGTTTTGCGGAAACGGATTCCACCGTTCCCGATTTCGTCGTCCCGACGCTCACGGCCGAGTTGGAAAAACACGGCGTCAATTACACGCTGGAAACCCATCCTGGTACGCATCACGGGTTTTGTTTTCCGCTACGGGAAGTCTATGACGAGGCCGCCGCGGAAAAGGTGCACGCGCTGTTCATGGAGATGTGCGCGCGCAACCTTTCCTGAGACTACGGCGTTACACGGCCATCCGGCGCCTTGGCGAGAAAGTCAAAGTCAACGCCTTCATCCGCCTGATTGACCGTATCCAGATAGAGTTTCAGATAGCCCCGCTCCGCGCCTTCATGCGCGGGCGGCGGCGTCCAGGCGGCGCGACGGCGGGCCAATTCTTCATCGTCGACGAGAAGCTCCAGTTTCCGCGCAGGCGCATCCAGCATGATCTGGTCGCCATCCTGAACCAGCGCCAGCGGTCCGCCTGACGCCGATTCCGGCGTAATATGCAAAACGATGGAGCCAAAGGCGGTACCGCTCATCCGTGCGTCTGAAATGCGCACCATATCCTTCACGCCCTGCGTCGCCAGTTTTTTCGGGATCGGAATATAACCGGATTCCGGCATACCCGGCGCGCCTTTCGGGCCAGAATTCTGCAGCACCAGAACATCGTCCGCCTTCACATCCAGATCCGGATCGTCAATCCGGTTGGCGAGGTCTTCCAGCGACGTAAACACAACGGCGCGTCCTGTATGGGTCATCAACTCTTCGCTCGCTGCGGAGTGTTTGATAATCGCGCCACCCGGTGCAAGATTGCCCCGCAACACGGCGATTCCACCGGACTTGAAAATGGGATCGCTCATCGGACGAACCACCTTCTGCGGCCATGATGGGGAGGCGTCGTCTATATTTTCGCCCAGCGTACGCCCGGTCACGGTCATGCAGTCGAGATTCAACAGCGACTTCAATTCGCGCATAATCGTGACCACGCCGCCAGCGTTTTCCAGATCTTCCATGTAATGCTGGCCAGAAGGCTTCAGATCGACCAGAACCGGCGTTTCCTGACCCATTCGGTCGATGGCTTCCATATCAACCTTGATCCCGCAACGCCGGGCGACGGCGGTCATATGCACCAGACCGTTTGTCGATCCGCCAATCGCCAGCAACATGCGAAAAGCGTTCGCGAAGGCTTCCGGCGTTAAAATCTTGTCCGGCGTCAGCCCTTCCGCCGCTATTGCGACTGCGCGCGTCCCGGCGTATTCGGAATGGCGCAAGCGGTCGGCGGACACCGCCGGTATCGCCGCGCCACCCGGCAACATCATGCCCAGCGCCTCCGTCATGCAGGCCATCGTGCTGGCCGTAAGGACTCACTGCATACAGTGGACGGTGTACATGAGCAGCAGATCCTCAAGCTAGACGATGGGATCTGGAGCTACGGAGACATACAGTACAACACACCACCAACTGTAGAGGTGAATG
>JAESSL010000049.1 GCA_016764135.1 Alphaproteobacteria bacterium | reverse complement strand
CCGCCGATATTCACGATCCGGCCCCATCCTTTGTCGATCATATGGGGGAGTACGGCGCGGGAACACAGGAACGCGCCATCGAGAATGATGTGCACAATACGGTGGAATTCCGCCAGCGATAACTCCAGCGTCGGTATCCGTGCGCGGTCGGCGGCGTTGTTGACGAGAATATCGACCCCGCCCAGATCCTGACCAATCGAGTCCACCATATTGGTTACGGCGTCTTCATCGGTTACGTCGGCGATATAGACATTCGCCGTGCCGCCCATGGCCTCGATGTCGCGTTTGACGCCTTCCGCCTCGTCACGGGAACGCCGGGTGTTGATGGCGATCGCGGCGCCCAACCCGGCCAGCTCCAGCGCCGTTGCGCGGCCTGATCGGCGGACGGCGCCCGTAATCAGCGCGGTTTTGCCCTTCAGGACAAGTTCGTTTGCTTCGCTCATGTTGAAATTCCTGTTGGTTTATTTGACGAGGTACCAGGGGTGCGGTTGTCCCGGCGTTTTGACCCGAAGCGTATAGACTGAGCTATAGGCGCAGACGAACAGCGTTTTCATGTCATCGCCGCCAAAGGTGAAGTTGACCGCTTGTTCCGGCAACCGAATGATCCCGACGCGGGTTCCGTCCGGGTCCATGACCCAGATGCCGCCGGGGCCGGTGCAAAAGACGCGGCCAAGCGTATCGACCTTCATACCGTCTGGAATGCCGGGTTCGTCGCCCTCGCTCAAATCGGCGAAGATGCGTCGGCGCAGCATGGCGCCGTTTGAATCAATGTCGATGGCGTGAATGTACTTCGTCGACCGCGTGTTGGCGACATAGAGGGTTTTTTCGTCGGGTGAGAACGCCAATCCGTTGGGATATTCACAATCCACGACGTTGGTCGCAGCGCCGTCCGGCGCCACCCGGTAGACGCGGGCGCCGGCCCAAACCCCGGCGTCGCCAACAGGGCGCGGTTGTTCGCGATTGGAAAAGGGAACGCGCATGGAAGGATCGGTAAACCAGATGCTGCCGTCGGAATGACAGACGACGTCGTTTGGACGGTTGAAGCGCCCGCCTTCGAAGCTGTCGATCAGAGTTGTTACATTTCCGTCCAGATCGGTGCGGGAGACGCAATTTCCCTCGCCTTCGCAATGGATCAAATGACCGTTGAGATCAAACGTCATACCGTTGCCGCCATTGGTTTTGCGCACCATTTCCGGCGTCTCGCCAAGTTTCAGCCGATAGAGCGTGCCGGGCCGGATGTCGTTGAAATAGTAGAAACCGTCCGGATGCCAGAGGGGGCCCTCGGTAAAGACATAACCGGTTGCTTCCTGTACGGCTTCGGTTGTCTCAAGAATATCGGGAAGATCATTCATGGTCAGGACCTCTTGGCTGGGGTTCATTTTTGATGAGCTAATGTTCGGAAGGAGAAGAATTTCTCAACACCATGGTGAATGGCGGATCGCTCTTAGGACAGGACATTTGACGACGGAGTTCAATAATAATTTTTCGAAAAGTGCGCAGGGATGGCGTTACGGTGGCGGAACCGTCAGTATTCTTGTGGGCAAATGGGGAGGATAGACATATGAGCGATCAGGACAGTTCAGAACGAGGCAGCTACGATCCCGGTAGCTTTCAGGGTTTGAGTTTTCACGATGCGGCGCGCGCTTTTGGCGATGGTGGGGATACGCCCCGTGATTATCTGGAACGGTGTCTGGCGGTGATTGCGGAGAGGGAACCATCGATCAAGGCGTTCGTCTCGATGAATGAGGATGGCGCCCGGGAGGCGGCGGACGCAAGCGCCCTGCGCTGGAAGGAGGGCCGCAACCTGTCCTCTATCGACGGGATGCCCATCGGGATCAAGGATCTTCTCGAGACGAAGGACATGCCGACGCAAATGGGCTGCGACGCTTATATTGGAAATTTCCCCAAACGCGATAACGCGGCGGTCTGGGCCTTGCGGGAGGCGGGCGCCATTGTGCTGTGCAAGACGGTGACGGCGGAGCTTGGCGGATCGGAGCCCGGCGGGCCGACCGTTAACCCGTTCAACGCCGCGCGCACCGCAGGCGGGTCGTCGACAGGATCTGCGGCGGCGGTCGGCGGCGGCATGTTGCCCGCTGCGATTGGCACGCAGGTGGGCGGGTCGATCATTCGTCCTGCGGCGTACTGCGGCAATGTTGCGCTGAAACCAACCCAGGGCGGCATCAATCGCGGCGAACGGCAGGCGACCAGCATGAGCACCCATGGCGTTCATGGAACCTGTATCGAGGATATGTGGCGCACCGCCATCGAAATCGCCAAACGCGCAGGCGGCGACCGGGGCTGCCCTGGTCTGTTTGGGCCGGATGAAGCGCCAGCGGCGTTTAAGCCAGCGCGGCTGGTGGTGCTGGAAGGCGACGGTTGGGCGGTCCTCGACGAGGACAGTAAAACGGCGTTCGATTCCATACTCGAAAAATTGCAATCAGCGGGCGTCGAAATTCTGCGACGCGGCGCTCATCCCTATGTCGATGCGCTTGAACGGGCGGTCGAAGGCGCCGGCGAGACGTGCAACGCCATTACCGGGTGGGAGAACCGCTGGGCGCAGCGCAACCTTATTAATGAGCATCCCAACGGCGTGAGCGAGCGGTTGAAGGCGCGCCTTGTGAAAGCCGAGGCGATGTCGCCGGATGAGTATCGGGCGGCCTTGCAAAAGCGAGCCGCCGCGCAGGCGGTTCATCAAACGATGGCGCCCTACGCCGACGCGGTTATTGGTTTCTCCTGTCCCGGCCCGGCGCCGTTATGGTCCGGCGACGTTCCCGGAGAACCTCTGGCGCCGCGACCCACCGGGGATGCAATTTGCAACACGCCAAGTTCGATGCTGTTTGCGCCGGTCGTGACGATGCCGTTGCTGGGCGTCCACGGTATGCCGGTCGGGGTGCAGGTGATGGGGCAACAACATGGCGACGCCCGCATGGCCGCAATCGCCCGCTGGATGATCGAAAACATATCGCCGGTCACGATCAACTAGGTTGGTCGTTACATCGGAAAAGAAAAGGGGAGGGACGCCATGAGCACGACTGAAGCGCCGTATACGGGCTGGGTCATGACGACAATTGCGGGGACTGGCGCGGTTGGAAATTCCGGCGATAGTGGTCCTGCTGTGGACGCCCGGCTGAATAATCCGTTTGACGTTGTGTTCGATTCGTCCGGCAATCTCATCTTCTCCGACACCTACAATCATTGTATTCGCCGGGTGGATATGGCGACGGGTGTTTTGGAGAATGTGGCGGGAACGGGCGAGGTCGGGTATTCCGGTGATGGGGGCCCCGGCGCGGCGGCGACCTTCAACCAGCCCTATGGACTTGCGATTGACGATAACGGCGCAATTTATGCGGCGGATCGTTTAAATGCGGTGGTGCGAAAAATTGATGGCGCGACGGGGGTCGTTTCAACCTTCGCCGGGACAGGAGAAAAACTCTTTTCCGGTGATGGCGGGGCGGCGCAGGACGCCGGGATGGTCGAGCCCAATGGCTTGGCTTTTTCTCCTGACATGACGCGATTGTACATTGCCGATGTTGCGGATAATCGGGTTCGCGTCGTTGACATTGCGACGGGCGTCATCTCGACTTTTGCGGGGAATGGCGCGGGTGCCCATGATGGGGATGGCGGCTCGGCGGCGATAGCGGGCGTGTTTGGCGCGCGGGCTGTGGCGCTTCGGCCTGAGGATGACGCTGTGTATATTCTGGAGCGGCAGGGAAGTTCGCTCAGAGTAGCGTCATCGGATGGGCGTGTAATTTCAACGGTCGCAAGTACGGGCGAAACTGGGTATGGCGGTGATGGCGGACCCGTTGCCGATGCGGTTTTTGACCGACCCAAGGAAATGACGGTCAATGGAGACGGCGACATTTTGATTGTTGATACTGAAAACCACGCAATCCGCTTTATCGATTGGCGGGCGGATAGCGTACGCACCATTGCAGGGGACGGCGCGGCCGGGTTTTCCGGAGACGGGTTGATCGCCACGCAATCATCGCTCGCGCGACCGCATGGAATTGCGGTTGCTCCCGACGGCGCCTTTTACATCGGCGATACGGAAAACCACCGGATCCGAAAAGTGTTCCGCCCGGATTAACCGCGTGGGTTGGTCTATCGGGCGGCGGCGTCCCGCGCCGCTTTCGCCTTTTCGGTGATGCCTGCCCAGT
>JAESSL010000048.1 GCA_016764135.1 Alphaproteobacteria bacterium | reverse complement strand
AGCGAACGAAGGGCCGAATTGTCGGGCTGACCAGGAGGACTGGCACCTCGCCCTGCATTGCGCGGCGCTCAAAGGTCGTGCGCACCGCATTAATGAATTGTTGCAGGCGGGAGGGTGGCATGGCGAGCTGTTTTTCATCGCCATCGCCGACAATCGATTCTGCAAAGGCCTGTTCCCATTCCGGCGACAAGGTAAGTAGGGGAATGAAGCCTTGATCGTTCGCGTTTGCGTCGGAGATTTGTCGCGCCAGTCGGGCGCGAACATGTTCGGAAATTTGCGTTACGTTTCGGGTGTATCCGCAGGATTCTGAAATTCCTTCGAGGATGGTGGCCAAATCTCTGATGGAGACCCGCTCGGCCAGCAAATTCTGTAATACGCGCTGAACGCCGCCAATCGAGATCAGATTGGGCACCAGATCCGCAATAAGTTTTTGTTGCGGCGCACCCAACTCGTCGAGAAGTTTTTGCGTCTCGGCGTAGGATAACAACTCGGACATGTTGTCGCGAATGACTTCTGTTAAATGCGTGGTGATGACGGTCGGCGCATCGACGACGGTAAAGCCCCGGAACATGGCTTCTTCCCGGCTTTGTTCATTCACCCACATGGCGGGGAGCCCGAATGTGGGTTCGGTCGTCGCTTCGCCGGGTAGAGAAATAGTTTCGCCGCGAGGGTCCATGACCAGCAGCATATTGGGCCTCAGGTCACCGACGCCCGCTTCGATTTCCTTGATGCGGATGATATAGCTGTTCTGGCCGAGTTGCAGATTATCCTGAATTCGCACTGCGGGCATGATGAAGCCCATTTCCATCGCCAACTGGCGTCGCAAGGCCTTTATCTGGTCGGTCAACCTTTGCTCGGTCTGCGAGTTGATCATTGTGAGCAAACCGTATCCGAGTTCGAGGCGAATGATGTCGATCGCTAGCGCCGACGTTATGGGTTCTTCCGCGACGGGCGTTTGTGCGGCTTCTATTGCGGTCTCTTCTTCCGCCGCTGCTGATTGCGCCTGACTTCGCGTCAGGAGAAACGCGGCAGATCCGGTGATAAGCGCTAACAAGACAAACGGTATGGCCGGGATGCCGGGCAGCATGGCCATGATGATGAGCAGAAAAGACGAAATGCCCAAGGCGCTGGGGCGGCGACTGAGCTGACCAAAAATAACCTTATCGGCGGGCCCTGTAATGCCCGCCTTCGTGACGAGCATGCCCGAAGCCATGGAGACGATCAGAGCGGGGATCTGGCTGACGAGACCATCGCCGATGGTTAGCAGCGTATAGTTTTCCGCCGCCGCCGCAACGGACATATCCTTTTGGACCGCGCCAATGATGATGCCGCCGATGATGTTGATAAAGGTAATCAGCAATCCGGCGATGGCGTCGCCACGGACAAATTTGGAGGCGCCGTCCATGGCGCCATAAAAGGCGTTTTCGTCTTCCAGCGTTTTCCGTCGGGTGCGGGCGTCGTTTTCGTTTATCAGCCCCGCGGATAAATCAGCGTCGATCGCCATTTGCTTACCGGGCATGGCGTCCAGGCTAAAGCGAGCGGCGACTTCGGCGATACGGCCGGCGCCTTTGGTGATCACCACGAAATTGACGATGACCAATATGGCGAAAACAATGATACCGATTACATAATTGCCGCCGACGACAAAGTTGCCGAAGGCTTCGATGACCTGTCCCGCAGCGCCGGTGCCGGTATGGCCTTCCGCCAGTATCAAGCGCGTTGAAGCCAAATTCAGCGACAGCCGAAGCATCGTCGCGATCAGCAGAATCGTCGGGAATGAATTTAGTTCCAGGGGTTTTTCGATGAGCATGACGGTCATCAAAATAAGCACGGAAAAAGTAATGGAGATCGCCAACGAGAAGTCCAACATCCAGGTTGGCATGGGGATCAGGAGGACAACAAGGATCGCCATCACGCCAAGCGCCATGGCGATATCGGTGTGCTGCGTGATTTTGTTCAGCGCACTTTTCAGCAGATCCGGTTTGGCCCCGTCCGTACCGCCTGTTGTCTTATCGGGTGCAGCGTCGGTCATCGGCGCGGGCGGCTCCCTTTAAATGGACATTTCATCGTGTGGACCTTCAGTATTGAGGCCGAGCTTCCGCTGCCCCGGGCATTGGCACAGGAACGCCGTCCTGGCTGTATAACTTTAATTTGTTGCGTAAGGTGCGGATCGAAATGCCCAGGATATTCGCCGCATGCGTCCGGTTGCCAAGACAGTGCTGTAAGGTGTCGATAATTAAATCCCGCTCTACTTCAGCCACGGTGCGTCTCACGAAGTCAATTGAGGCGGCGGCGGGCGTCGTCACCGCCACGGGAATTTTAGCCGATATTGTATCGACGCCAAGGCTCTGCGCCTCCGACAGGTTTGTGGCAATTGAATCGGCGGTTATCTCGTCGCCCTGCGCCAGCAGCACGGCGCGATGAATGGTGTTTTCCAGTTCCCGAACATTTCCGCGCCAATGGTGCCCGGATAAAAGAACCATGGCGTCATCGGCGATCGTCAGGCCGATTTTGTCGTTGGAATTGGCGTATTTATCGACGAAAAAATCGGCGAGGACGGGAATGTCGCCAGGACGTTCCCGGAGCGAGGGAATGCGCAAACTCACAACATTCAGTCTGTAAAACAGATCTTCGCGAAATTCTCCCTTGTTGACGGCTTCTTCCAGATTTCTGTTGGATGTCGCCAGCAGACGGACATCAACCTGAATGGGTTTTGCGCCCCCGACGCGGTCTATTTCGCGCTCCTGAACGGCGCGCAACAACTTTGCCTGAAGTCGCGGGTGCATTTCGCTGATTTCGTCCAGTAACAGGGTGCCGCCGCTGGCTTCTTCGAATTTTCCTATTCTCCGGGCGACGGCGCCCGTAAAGGCGCCTTTTTCGTGGCCGAATAATTCAGATTCAAGCAGGTTTTCCGGAATTGCGGCGCAGTTGACCGCAACAAAATTCTTGGAGCCTCGTTTACTCTTTGAGTGCACATAACGCGCCATCAACTCTTTGCCGGTTCCGGATTCCCCCGTGATGAGGACAGACGCGTCAGACGGCGCGATTTGATCCGCCAGCGCCAGAACTTTGGACATAACCGGGTCGCGGTGCAGCATCGAATGCTTTTCCGCTGCGACGGCTTCCAGCACCGCGGCGATCAGCTCCGGATCCGGCGGCAGTGGGATGTATTCCTTGGCGCCTTGCTTGATGGCTGCGACCGCCGCGTCGGCGTCGGCGTCGATGCCGCAGGACACCACCGGTACGTTGATGTGTTCCGCCGCCAACCGGCGTACGAGATCGCCGATGTTCAGCTTGATGTCGACGAAAAGGAGTTCAGCGCCTTGTCCTGAACGGACTGTCTCCAACGCCTCGTCAATGGAGTCGACATGGGCGACTTTTGCGCCTCTGGAAATCGCGATTTTACCCGCAGCGCTGATATATCCGTCGAGGCTTCCGACGATTAACAGTCTCATTTTAAATTACCTCGCCTTATGTCTTACGTGAAATATTCAACGCGTTCGCCCGGGGGCAAAATTGTATTTAAAAGCATTTCCAACCGCCGTGGGTTCTCCTGACGGCCAATGGACGTCGCCGCCATTGCCTGCAATTGGCTGATCAGTACTTGGTCGGTGGAATTTCGTTCCAGTTTCGCCGCCAGAGGCGTGAAAATGAGATTGGACAGAATTGCGCCATAGAATGTCGTCAACAGCGCCAGCGCCATTTTGGGACCAATGGTGGAGGGGTCTGACAGGCTGCCCAACATCTGGACCAACCCCACCAAAGTCCCGATCAATCCCATGGCGGGCGAAATT
>JAESSL010000047.1 GCA_016764135.1 Alphaproteobacteria bacterium | reverse complement strand
GCGGCGGCGTTTCTCTGCGGCGCAGGTCTGGTCGTAGATAATCACCGAAACGCCTTCGAGTTCGCGAACGTCTCGTTGGATTTCGTCAAGCTGGTCGCGGTGTTCGATTTTAACGCCTGCCGCAAAACCGGCGCTGACGCCGTATTTTTCCGGCTCGTCGCTCACAACAACAATTTTCCGCACGCCCTCGCCATAAAGCTGATGCGTTATGGAGGGCACGGTCAGTAAATCATCCAGGGGTTGCCCACCGGTCATCGCAACGGCGTCGTTGAAGAGAATTTTGTAGGTAATGTTGCTGCCCGAAGATACGGCGGCGCGAATGGCCAGCAACCCGGAATGTAAATAGGTGCCGTCGCCGATATTGACGAAAATATGCTTTTCATCGGTAAAGGGCGCCTGACCAAACCAGGTTGCGCCTTCGCCGCCCATCTGGGAGTAGGTGGCGGTGTTGCGGTCCATGAATTGCGACAAATAATGGCAACCGATCCCGGCCAGCGCGCGGCTGCCTTCGGGTATCTTGGTGGACGTATTATGAGGACAGCCGGAGCAGAAATAGGGAATGCGCTCGATCGGCGCGACGATTTGGGCAAGGCGCGCCTGGGAGGTTTCCAGTGAGGCCAACTGCGCCTCAATCCTGGGGCTTGAATGGTAATACCCGATCCGACCCGCGATGACCTTGGCGATCTGACCGGGCGTTAACTCGCCATTGGAGGGCAAGAGCCATTCGCCCGCGCCGGATTCGTCAAACTTACCGACAATGCGCGGACGGTCGCGCCAGTTATACATCTGGTCCTTGATCTGGTTTTCGATCAGGGAGCGCTTTTCCTCGACGACGAGAATTTCCTCCAACCCTTCGGCGAACTCCCGAATGCCGACGGGCTCCAGCGGCCACGACATGCCGACCTTGTAGAGGGAAAGGCCAATTTCCTTTGCGTGTGCTTCATCAATGCCCAGATCTTCCAGGGCCTGACGGACGTCCAGATAGGATTTTCCGGCGGTCACGATGCCAAAACGGCGCTTTGGACCGTCAAAGATGGCCTTGTCCAGCTTGTTGGCCCGCGCAAAGGCGCGCACCGCATTTAGTTTATGGCGATGAAGGCGCTCTTCCTGCTCCAGCGGCGTATCGGGCCAGCAAATATTCAGCCCGCCCGGCGGCATGTCGAAGTCATCCGGCTCGACAATATTGATGCGATCAGGGTCGATATACACCGAGGCGGTGCTGTCAGCGGTCTCCGCGATTACCTTGAAGGCGACCCAGCACCCCGAATAACGCGACATCGCCCAGCCAAAGAGGCCAAGGTCGAGGTATTCCTGAACGCCTGAAGGGTTGAGGACGGGAATCATCGCATCGCGAAACGCGAATTCGGTCTGATGCGCGGTGGTGGAGGATTTGCAGGTATGATCGTCGCCCGCGAGCAACAAGACCCCGCCGTTTTTTGATGAGCCCGCCAGATTGCCGTGCCGCAATACATCGCCGGAACGGTCGACGCCGGGTCCTTTGGCGTACCACATGCCAAAGACGCCGTCGTATTTTGCGCCGGGAAACATGCCGACCTGTTGTGTGCCCCATATGGCGGTGGCCGCCAGATCTTCGTTTATGCCGGCCTTGAAGGTGATGTGGTTTTTTTCGGTAAACCGGCGCGCCTGCCAGAATTGCTGGTCCAGGCCGCCAAGCGGAGAGCCGCGATAGCCCGAGACATAACCGGCGGTGTTCAGGCCTGCGGCGACGTCGCGTTGGCGCTGCATCAGAGGTAATCGAACGAGGGCTTGCATGCCGTTCATGAACACGCGGCCGGATTCCAGCGTGTATTTATCGTCGAGCGTTATGGCGGTTGCGGCCATGTTTGAAGTCCCCTGCAATAGTCGTATGCGGCGCCATCGGGCGCGCAAACCTACATTATCGATTATTTGACCTTACGGTACGGCTCTTGCGCCTAAGTTTAAACCGATTCAGGTGATTTTAGAACAAAACGAAAGGTCATTGCGCGGTTTTGCGAAAACCCATTTGGGTCGTTTCCGAAATTGCCGATGGTTTATTTGATTATTTCGCCTTATTTTTTCGTTTCCGTGCGAACTATTGCGTTGGAAATTGAAATTACGGTTGGGTGATTCCTGTGGCTGACCCGTCTTCCCTGAAGGTCATTTACGCCGCTTTGGCGGGAAATATGTTAATTGCGGTCACAAAATTTGGGGCGGCGGCGTATACGGGCAGCTCCGCCATGTTGAGTGAGGCCATTCACTCTCTTGTGGATACCGGTAATCAGCTGCTGATGCTGTACGGGGTGCGTCGATCTAAAAAGCCCGCCGACACGCTCCATCCCTTTGGGTACGGCATGGAGCTTTATTTCTGGACCTTCGTCGTCGCCATTTTGATATTCGCAATCGGCGGCAGTATCTCGGTCTATGAGGGGGTCAGAAAATTATCGACGCCGCACCCGGTGGAAAATGCCTACATCAATTACACCGTGCTTGGTTTTGCGATGGTGTTTGAAGCGGCGGCGTGGTGGATCGCTTTCAAGGAGTTTCGATCTTCCAAGGGCGATATGGGGTATTTGGAGGCTGTCCGACGAAGCAAGGATCCCATCGTGTTCACCGTTCTGTTTGAAGACACGGCCGCGATGTTTGGATTGATCGTCGCCATGATTGGCATTTATCTGGCGGATACGCTGAATATGCCCATCCTCGACGGCGTCGCCTCTATTGTAATCGGCGTGATACTCGGGATGACGGCGGTATTGCTCGCCTATGAAAGCAAGGGCTTGCTGATTGGCGAGGGCGCGCGCCGGTCGGTCGTGGATGGCATTCGCGCGATCATGGAGGCGGACAAACGCATCGAGCATATCAACGAGGTTCTGACCATGCATATGGGACCACGTGATGTGCTGTTGAATCTCAGTATTGATTTTGACAGTGGGCTGGACGTGGATACGGTGCAGCGCGCAATTTCCGAGCTTGAAGCGCGCGTGAAGGCGAAATTTCCGATTGTGACCAGAATATTTATCGAAGCGCAAAGCCGGGCGGGTCATAATGCGGCCAAGCGGGCGGTGGGAAACTAGATGACTCTGGGCCGGGTGAGTTTTTTGAGAGCGGGTGAGTTTTTTGAGAGGATGAAGGTATGCTTGGGTTAATTATGGACCGCCCGTTGTTGATTTCGTCGCTACTGAAATATGCAGCGGCGATTTATGGCGAACAGGAAATTGTATCCAGGGCGGTTTCAGGCGAAATCCATCGATACACCTATCGGGCGGCCGATGCGCGCGTGCGGCGTATGGCGCGCGCGCTGACCGGGTTGGGCGTCGAGCAGGGCGACCGGATCGCGACGCTCGCATGGAATGACCACAGGCATACGAATTGTACTTTGCAACGTCTGGTATGGGCGCGGTGTGCCATACGTTGAACCCCCGATTGCATCCGGGCCAACTGACCTACATTATGAACCATGCGGCGGATACCTATCTGTTTGTCGATCCGACGTTTATTGAATTGCTGGAATCATTTCATGGTGATCTGGATAATTTGAAGGGCGTTATCGTTATGACGGACGCCGCCAGTATGCCGGATGTCAATTTACCCAACGTTTTGTGCTACGAAACCTTGATCGACGATGCGGGTGGAGATTTTGACTGGCCGGAATTCGACGAAAATACCGCCTCGTCGCTTTGCTATACCTCCGGTACGACCGGCAACCCCAAGGGCGTTTTATACTCACACCGCGCCACTGTGCTGCATTCCATGGCGGTCGCGTTGCCGTCGGTCCTGCAGCTTTCCGCCCATGAAACGGTTTTGCCCGTCGTGCCGATGTTCCACGCCAACGCCTGGGGTATCCCCTATGCGGCGACCATGACTGGCGCGAAACTTGTCCTGCCCGGCGCCAATCTGATTGGCGAGCCGCTTTATGAACTTCTGGATGGCGAAGGCGTGACGATTACGGCGGGCGTACCGACCATCTGGCTCGCCTTGCTGGAATATATGCGCGCCAACGACAAATCGCTGGAAAGCGTCCAGCGCATGGTGATTGGCGGGACAGCGGCGCCGTCTTCGATGATC
>JAESSL010000046.1 GCA_016764135.1 Alphaproteobacteria bacterium | reverse complement strand
TGATCTGGCGGAAGATGAGCGCTTGTTGGCGGGGCACAGCCGCCCGAATTTCAAGGATGTGTTTGTCGAGCGCGTGCATGAAAAAATGTCGAGCTACACCAAGGCTGATTTATTTCAGCAGCTATCGGACAAGCAGGTTCTCGCCGGTCCCGCCTTCACCATGGATGAACTGGACCAAAACGAGCAACTTCGAGCGCGGGACTTCTTTACCGAGGCGGATGGAACAAAGTATCCCGGCGCACCGTTTAAAATGTCTCGGACGCCCTTCGCGCTTAAACGCGGCTTGGCCAAACCGGGCGCGGATACGGACTCCGCCGTTCAAGATGCGAAAGATAAATCCCGATCCACGAAAAAGGCGTCGCAATCCTCACAAGAGCAAGGGCGAGGGCCGCTGACCGGGTATCGCGGGATTGTGTTGACCCAAGCCTGGGCGGGCACGCTGGCCACGCAAATGTTGGGCGCGATGGGCGCGGAAATTATTCAGGTGGAGGCGCGGACGCGGTTTGATGGTTGGCGCGGTAATTATGAGTCGCCGATGCCCGCCGCGCTAAAGGACCGCCCATCGGCGACGCAAGCCTGGAACTGCAATCCTTTGTTTAACTCCGTCAATCTGGGCAAGGAATCAGTGACGCTGGAATTGTCGACGCCGGAGGGCGTTGCGGTGTTCAAGCGTCTTGTCGCCGAGGCTGATTTTGTCGCCGAAAATTTCAAACCCGGCGTCATGCGAAAGCTGGGAATTGACTACGAGACCTTGCGGGAGATTAACCCGACCCTGATTTTCTGCTCCATTTCCGGCTACGGGCAAAGCGGTCCATGGTCGCCGTTACCCGCCATTGGCGGTACGATTGAGCCTTCTTCGGGGATGTCCGCGCTTCTGGGCTATGAAGACGGTGCGCCGATGAATTCGGGCCAGATGTACCCGGATCCGGTCGCCGCGCTCTATGGCTTCTCCGCCATCGCGCTGGCCCTCTATCACCGCGAACGCACAGGCGAGGGTCAGGTCATTGATATGTCGATGCAGGAGGCGAACTTCACCTTCGTGGGCGATGCGTGGATGGAGTACGCCGTAACGGGCGATGTTCCGGGACCGCGCGGCAACCGGCATCAAACATTTGCGCCGCATGGCGTGTTTCCAGCCGCGGGGGATGACCAGTGGGTCGCGATTGCGGTGGAAACAGAGGCGCAGTGGGAGACGTTTTGTCGTCTGGCGGATCGGCCCCACTGGCGCGAGGAATTCGCTGGCGACCGAAAGGCGAATGAAGGTGCGTTGGAGGCGGCGATTGCGGATTGGACTCGCAGTCAGGACCGGGACGCTCTGGCGGCCATGCTGGCGGAGGCGGGCGTTATCGCCGCGCCGGTTCTCGATGGAATTGAGGTCGCCGAAGATCCGGTTTATCGCGCTCGTGGAAATGTGGTGATCGTCGATCATCCTGAAACCGGCCCTTGGCCGCAAACGGCGATCCCGTGTCATTTGTCGCGAACGCCTGCAAAAATTAAAGGCCCGTCGCCGATAAAGGGTGCGCATTCCAAAATTGTCCTGCAGCGGGTGCTCGGGATGACGGCGGATGAATTTCAGGCCCTGGAAGACGCCCGCATCACCGGTATTGAACAGCCGCCAGCCAGAAAGGCCCTTTGAGATGTCCTATAAACATATTCGCTATGACGTTTCCGATAAGATCGCTCGGATTACAGCCAACCGACCGCAATATCGAAACGCACAAAGCACCCTCATGCTGGAGGAAATGGACGACGCCTTCAAAATAGCTAATTTCGATCCCGAGGTGCGGGTGATTACGCTCTTTGGCGAAGGCGATCATTTTTCCGCCGGACATGATATCGGGACGCCGGAAGAAACCGAATACCGCGAAAAAGAGTATTTTATTCAGGAGGGCGTGCGAGGACGCTACAATCACACGCGCGAGCAATTCGTCGACAAAACATTGCGGTGGCGGAATTCGCAAAAACCCACAATCGCCGCCGTGCAGGGATATTGTATCTTTGGCGGTTGGATCATCGCGTCGGCCATGGATCTGATCTTTGCGTCGGAGGATGCGATGTTTCTGGCGGCGAATTTTCAGTATATGAGCATCCCGTGGGACATTCCGCCGCGCAAGGCGAAGGAAATTCTGTTTGAAGGGCGGTTTATCGACGCCGCCGAAGCGCTTGAACTGGGGCTGGTCAATCGAGTGGTGACGCGCGAGCGGCTGGAGGCTGAAGTGCTGGAATACGCCGCGAAAGTCGCAAAAAACGATCCGTTTCAGATGCGGATGACGAAAATGGCGATCAATGGCGCGCAGGATGCGCAAGGCTTCAACCAGCATATCACCTCGGCGCATGCGATGTTTTTATTGAGTTCGCAGGGTGAAAAAGATCCGGATTTCGCCGTGGATACGCCAGAAGGTCGGCGTCGACCCATGGTTCAGCGCGCGCTGGACGCCTATCGAGCGAAACACGGTCCGTCTGAAGACTGATCAAATTTCCACACCTTCGCGCCAGCGTCTGTGGAGGTGGAGCGTCCGAGATGTTATGGTCGGTTTGAGAGAAAATATTTCAGTTTTAATCTGAAACGCTGAAACAAGCGTTGCGCCGGAGTTAATGTATGCCTCCCGTAAATCAACGGCCCTTTGCGGCTGCATCACGAAAAAAAAAGACACCGAACAAGGAGGCGACGACGGCGGATTTGATGCAAAAAATCGCTGATCTGGAAGAGGGTCTGAGCAAAAAATTCGACGGCAAGTTTGATCGTTTATGTGAGCAGCTGGACGTCATCGTTGAGGATGAAGACAAAGTCACCATCAATGACGTCATGGCCGAAATTTACGCCATGAACGATCATATCCTCACGACAAAACAGGAAGTCGCATCGTTAAAACCGGCGAACGAGGCCAGTACGACCGTCTCCGCCGCCGCCAATGAACTTAGCGCTGTCGTGAAGTCGACGGAAGACGCGGCGAATGCGATTATTGAAAATGTTGAGCAGATGGACGCTCTTACGACCACAATCCGGTCGAACATCTCCATGGGCGACCCGGACGGCATTTTGCCCGATATCGACCGATTGGAATTTATTGGCGTCGAATTGCTGACGGCGTGTAGTTTTCAGGACGTCACCGGCCAACGGATCAACAAGGTCGTCAATTCGTTGAATTTTATCGAAGCGCGCTTGCAGAAAATGATCGAAATCTGGAATATCGAGCACGGTACGGCGGATCCGCAGGCGATCACGCTTGATAAGGATGACGCACGTCCCGATAAAGATATGCTGCATGGTCCCAGTGATGCGGGCATGAATCAGGATAGTATCGACGCTTTGTTTGACTGACGCCCTGCTTGGTTGACGCTTTGGCTTCTGTTGCGGTGTTTATTGGCGGCGCGTCACCGTGATAATGTCGCGACGTTTCCTTCATTTCACTCCTGATTATAAAGAACAGCGGTTCGACAAGCTCTTGCCAGATTTCCCCATACCCTTTGTCGATATTCCTCTTTGGGGAATCGCTTGCGTTTTTGCGGCCCATTTTCTGGGGTTCTTCATTCGCGGCGCGTTTGGATTCGGATCCAACATGCCGATCATTTTACTGACCGCGTGGTTGCTGGGTCCCCATCACGCCGTTGTGCTTGTGGTGGTGACGGCCTGTTTCGCTCAGATTCATCTGCTTCCCCAAGGGGTTGAACACGCCGATTGGAAGGTCGCGGGCCCACTTTGTATCGGTATGCTGGTGGGGATTACTCTGGGCACCTGGTTGTTCACGTTGATGGCGGCGGATTGGTTGACCCTGGTGATGGGGGCGTTGATCACCACGACATTGGTTATGGACCG
>JAESSL010000045.1 GCA_016764135.1 Alphaproteobacteria bacterium | reverse complement strand
TTTTTTCATCGCGCAGGTTGGGCGGAGGTCATTCGCTTCAGCTTTGGACACAAAACGCATTTCGTATACGTCGAACGTGACGGTGACATTATTGGCATCCTGCCGCTTGTCCATATTAACAGCCGACTGTTTGGGAATCGTCTGGTCTCCACGTCCTTTTGCGTCCAAGGCGGCCCCCTGACCATTGATCCTGAAGCCAACGCCATACTCGACGCCCATGCGGAAAATCTAGCGGATAATCTAGGTGTGGACTTTCTTGAATATCGTAACGCAAAAGTTACAAAACCGGACTGGCAGCATCAGGATGAACTTTATTACCTTTTTCGTCGGGAACTTACAGACTCTGAAGACGAAAATCTAAAAGCGATACCGCGAAAACAGCGCGCCGTCGTCAGAAAGGCGATCAAGGCCGAATTATTGACCGTTGAGGTTGATGATGCGCCGGACCGGTTTCACGCGATCTATTCTTTAAGCGTACGAAATTTAGGCTCACCCGTTTTTTCAAAAAAATATTGCCGCAATTTAAAACGGGTCTTCGGCAATGACTGTGAATTTCTGATTGTCCTCGCGCCCGACGACGGGGTGGTCTGCGGAGTCTTGCAATTCTACTTCCGGAACGAGGTCCTGCCCTATTATGGCGGCGGTTCTTTTGCGGCGCGGAAATATGGCGCGCAGGACTACATGTACTGGCAATCCATGTGCAGAGCTGTAAAACGCGGCGTGCGAATTTTCGATTTTGGTCGTAGCAAGGCGGGCACGGGCGCTTATTCGTTCAAGAAAAACTGGGGGTTCGAGCCCAAACCGCTTGTTTACGAATACAGGCTCAAACCCGGCGCCAGTCTACCGGACGCCAACACTCTCAATCCAAAGTACCAGCTTATGATCAATTGCTGGAAACGCCTGCCCTTGCCCGTCGCCAATGTAATTGGCCCTTATCTGATAGGCGCATTGGGTTAAATACCGCCGCCACGCCGATAATCATCCAAATTTTTATAAAATAATTCAAGCGATTGCCCCTATGAAGGATATGCTTTTCCTCAGTCAACGAATCCCTTATCCGCCCAACAAAGGCGATAAGATTCGTTCCTTCAACATCCTGAAACATTTCGCCAAAACGCACCGTATTCACCTTGGCTGTTTCATCGATGACCCCGGGGATTGGGCCTATGTCGACGATTTGAAAGAGTGGTGCGTCGATGTCCATACGGCGCCCCTGAACCAGACCTGGGGCAAGATCCGGTCCTTGCGCGCGTTCCTCAGTGGCGACCCGTTGAATCTCCCGTATTTCTATAATCGTAAACTCGCCGATTGGTGCGTCGGTGTTCTGGATGGCGTCAAACCGGATGTCGCCTTCGCATTTTCATCCCAGATGGCGCAATACTTTATGGATCCAACACGCCGTCCGCGACGTGTCGTCGTCGATTACTGCGACGTTGATTCAGATAAATGGCTTCAATACGCAAAATCGAAAAGCTGGCCCATGAGTTGGGTTTTTAACCGGGAAGGCCGAACCTTGCTGGAGTTCGACAGACGCGTCGGCGAATACATTGATCACGGCGCCTTCGTCGCAGATCCAGAGGTAGACCTTTTTCAACGCCTGGCGCCGGAATCCGCTGACAAAATTCACAGCATCAGTAACGGCATTGACGGTGATTATTTTTCACCGGACCGCGAATACGAAAACCCCTACCCCGACGCCGCGCCGAAACTGCTTTTCACGGGCGCCATGGATTACTGGCCCAATGTTGACGCTGCAGTCTGGTTTGCGCAGGAAATGTTTCCCCTGCTCAAGGAAAAGGTCCCGGATATTCAGTTTTACGTTGTCGGCGGAAATCCAACGCCAGAGGTCCTCCGAATTGATCGGATCGACGGCGTTCACGTAACCGGTCGCGTCCCCGATATGCGGCCCTATTTCGCCCATGCGGATGTGTCCGTCGTACCCATGCGAATCGCGCGGGGCATTCAGAACAAAGTTCTGGAAGCGATGGCGATGGCCAAACCAACAGTGACAACCCAACATTCACTGGACGGCATCGACGCCATACCCGACAGAGATTTATTGCTGGCCAACGAGATTGACGACTTCGTGGAATGCACGCTGCGGTGCTTGAACGATCCGACGACCAAGCAGTTGGGTAAGAATGCGAGAAACCTGATCATGGAATCGTATACTTGGCCAGCCCGTCTTGGCGGCTTTGACGCGCTGCTCGCGTAGCGCCGCCCATGCAATGTGATAAGGAACGGCGTCATGATAAATTACGCAAATCGTTTCCCTCGGAATCTTAAGCGATGAGCCGGTCCGCAATCGTTTTTGGCGGCAATGGATTTATTGGCCGCCATTTACTGCAATCGCTTCTGTCCAGAGGATACGATCGATTGGCGTCGGTCGACATTCGAGAGGAAACTGACCCGCTGGACGGCGTGGCGTATATTGTTGGCGATGTTCGTAAACCGCTCAACGACCTCCCACACGAACAATTCGATGAAGCTTATAATTTTGCCGCTGTCCATACGACGCCAGGCCATGAAGACCACGAGTATTACAATACGAACGTCTACGGCGCGGTAAACGTCACCGACTATTGCAACGCCAATGGTATCGAAACCATCATCTTTACTAGCTCGATAGCGGTCTATGGCCCGGATGAAACGCCCAAATCGGAAGACACCGAGCTTGAGCCTGTCAGCGCTTACGGACATTCCAAACTGCAGGCGGAAGGCGTGCACCGGATGTGGGCCTCTTCAAACGACAGCCGCAGGCTGGTCATCGTACGGCCCGCTGTTGTCTTCGGCCCCAACGAAGGCGGCAACTTCACGCGCCTGCCCCAGGCGTTGAAAACCGGAATATTTTTCTATCCCGGCCGTCGCGACACCATCAAGGGCTGTGGCTATGTCGGGGAACTTATCCGCACGTTCGAATTCGCGTTGAACCGAAACCAGTCCGTCTATCTATATAATTTCTGTTATCCAACCCCCTATACGATCGAAGATATTTGCGAAACTTATTGCACTGTCGCCGATTTACCGCGCCCAAAGGGGGTTATTCCCACTGGCCTGATGAAATTGGCGACCATTCCGTTTGAAATCCTGAATGCTCTCGGCCTGCGAAATGGCATTTGCCGCGCCCGCGTCCTCAAACTGGTGCATTCCACGCATATTACGCCGGGACGCCTTGTCGAGGATGGTTATCAATTTGAAACTGATCTGGAGCAGGGATTGCGACGCTGGCGGGAAACGCCGCCACAGGGCCGCTTCACCTGACGCAATCGCAAATGTCTGGACCATTTCTCCAGACCGAGCCTTGATAGCCTCCCTCGGCTTGCCTATGGTTGATCCGGTCAAATAATAACTGGAACGGATTGAGCGCATGAGCATCAAGGGGATCGCGCATATTGCGGGTATTTTCGAACACCCGACGCGCAAGGCGACGGATATTTCCGTCGCACAACTGCACGCCGAAGTCGCCGCTGGCGCTTTGGCCGACGCAGGCATCAATAAAGATGACGTTGATGGCTATTTCTGCGCCGGGGACGCGCCAGGCCTGGGCCCGCTATCCATGATCGAATATATGGGGTTCCGGAACCTCCGCCACATGGATTCCACCGATGTCGGCGGTTCGTCCTATGTGCTGCATATTGGTCACGCCGCCGAAGCCATCGCCATGGGCAAATGCAATATTGCGCTCATCACTCTGGCGGGACGCCCTCGGGCCGACGCCATGGCCACGGGCACCGTGCCGCGCGCGCCAACCGAACCCGCGCCGGATCTCCCGTTCGAATATATGTACGGCCCCACTATCGTCAACATGTACGCCATGGCCGCGCACCGGCATATGCATGAATTTGGCACCACCAGCGAACAGCTTGCCTGGATCAAGGTCGCCGCATCCCATCACGCGCAGTACAACCCGAACGCCATGTTGCAAAACGTGGTCACAGTGGAAGACGTCATCAATTCACCAATGGTCGCCGACCCCCTGCACCGTAACGATTGTTGCGTTATTTCCGATGGCGGCGGCGCGTTTGTCGTTGTCAGCAAGGAAATCGCCAAAGACCTGAAACGCGACACCGTATCGGTCCTGGGGCATGGCGAGGCGCCGAAGCATCTGAACGCCGGCAAGATCGATCTTACCTTCACCGGTGCACGCTGGTCGGGCCCAAAGGCCTTTGAAGAAGCGGGCGTCACAGCGGCGGACATAGATTACGCCTCGATTTATGACTCCTTCACCATCACGGTTCTGGAAACCATAGAAGATCTAGGATTTTGCCCGGTCGGCGAAGGTGGTAAATTCGTCTCCGACGGCAATCTGATCTCCGGCGTTGGTAAATTGCCGTTCAACACCGACGGCGGCGGGCTTTGCAACAACCACCCAATCAACCGGGGTGGTTTGACGAAGGTCCTCGAAGCGGTCCGTCAATTGCGCGATGAGGCTCATCCAAAAGTACAGGTTAAGGATTGCCAGCTCGCCCTCGCCCACGGCACGGGCGGATCGATCGGCACGCGTATGGGAAGTTCAACGGTTATTTTGGGGAGGGCCGACGCATGAGCGCCGTCAGAAAAATTCCATCACCACCAAAACAAGTCGAGCATGACGCTTTCTGGGCGGCGGCGAACGAAGGCAAGCTGATGCTGCCACGCTGCAAGGACACAAACCAGTTCTTCTGGTATCCGCGCAACATCAGCCCCTTCACGCTAAGCAAAAATATTGAATGGATTGAAGCGTCTGGCAAGGGTGAAATTTACACCTATTCGGTCATGCGCCGCGCGGACCCGCCTTACGTCATCGCCTATGTCACGCTAGAGGAAGGCGTGTCGATGATGACGAATATCGTCGATTGCGACATCGACAAGGTCGCCATCGGTCAAAAGGTGGAGCTCGTCTTCCAGGACACTGAAGATGGCCAAAAAGTGCCTGTTTTCAAGCCCGCCTCTTAAGTCGGAAGCGATCGTTACAACGTCCGGTCATGGGAAGCGTTAACGCCGGACCAACAGGGAGCACGGGGATATGGCGTACGACA
>JAESSL010000044.1 GCA_016764135.1 Alphaproteobacteria bacterium | reverse complement strand
TTAGCCCCTGCGCCGGATCCTGAACGACCTGTGCCAAGATTCACGCATTTACCGGCTAATCGCGGAATTATTATGGAATAAACTTGACTTGAAGCCACAGCGCGATAATTTGCGCGCCTTGGATTTACAACAAACTTACGAGGATTTCGTCCATGGCGAAACCAAGCACGGTTCTTATCAAAATGGTCAGTAGCGCAGACACGGGCTACTACTATGTCACAAAAAAGAACCCCCGCACTAAAACCGAAAAACTTGAACTGCGCAAATTCGACCCCGTCGTGCGCAAGCACGTGTTGTTCAAGGAATCAAAGATCAAATAAGCATCGGGCAGACCGCTTAAAAGCGGTTATCCTTCCCCGATTATGCGAATTTCGTACTGGACGACTTCACCGAGTCGTCCATTTCGCATGTTCGATACAAATTGGAATAATCTTTATTGCTTTTGAATCGACGCCTTTAGGGATTGCCTTAGAATCGACGTCTTTAAGACGTGGCGGCGTCACGCGTATGCGGATGGGCGATATCCACCATGCCGGACGTAGTCCAGACAATCGCCTTATTTCGTCCTGTGCGCTTCCCGTGGTACAGCGCTTCATCCGCCCGACCAATAAGCGCCTCAATCGTATCGTCAGGCCCCAGCGCTTGAGTGACGCCGATACTCAGAGTAATCGACACCGCCCCCGCTGGGCCGCTCACCTTGAAGGGATTCGCCGCGATATGTTCACGCAAACGCTCCGCAACGGTCATTGCGATGCCAAGGTCCGTATCCGGCATAACCACAATGAATTCTTCGCCGCCATAACGAGAGACCGTATCAAAGTTTCTTAAATTTTTTGTTACGCTGACAGCCAGACCGCACAACACTTCGTCACCGACGCCATGACCATGGGTATCATTCACGTCCTTGAAGAAATCGATATCGAACATCATGAGCGAAAGCGGCTTCTCACTCACCTGCATCCGCTGGAATTGTCCTTCCAGATGCGCAATCAGGTAGCGTCGATTGTACAGTCCCGTCAAACTGTCCGTCAGCGCCATTTCAATGCTGCGCTCGTAATTGGAGCGTAACCGTCCTTGATAGCGCCACCGACGGATTTGCGTTCGCGCCCGCGCCAACAACTCGTTTGGATCGATAGGTTTGATCAGATAATCATTGATGCCCAGGTCGAATCCCTTCGCCAGACGTTCAATTTCGTCCTCCTCAACGACCAGCAATATCGGAATCTGCCGCGTTTTCTCGGTCGAGCGCAAATGAGAACACAGACGCAGCGCATCCTGATCCGCAAGATCGAGATTAACGATAATCAGATCAAATTTTCCATCGACGGCCGATGAATATGCAGCCTCCACACTCGACACAATCTCGGCAGTATTATTATCCGATTTAAGCGTTTCCGCAGCCTGTGAAGACGCGACGGCGTTGTCGTCTAGAATCAGGATATGGGCGTTTGTCGCGTCTTCCGCCGCGATCGGCCGGTCATCGGTCATGGCGCCAAGTTGATCTGACGTTTGTTCCCGCAACCGCCATTCATCCATCATCATTTTAAGACGAACAAGCGACCGTACCCGCGCAAACAGCGCCATATCGTTGACGGGTTTGGTCAGAAAATCATCGGCGCCGCACTCAATGCCGCGCACCCGGTCCGCGGCGCCAGACAGCGCCGTCACCATAACAACCGGAATATGCATGGTCTGCGGATTCGCTTTGATCCGCGAACAGACTTCAAATCCATCCATGCCAGGCATCATGATGTCGAGCAGGACAATGTCGGGTGGATGCGCCTCGATTATCTCCAGGGCGGAGGGGCCGTCATTCGCGGTCAAGACATCGAAATATTCACTCGTCAGTTTCGCTTCGAGAAGCTTCACATTCGGGAGCAAATCATCAACGACCAGGACACGCGCAGACATATCAGTTTCAACTCAGGAATTTTTTGACGGTCGACAGAAAATCATTCACTGAAATCGGTTTCGCAATATATGCTTCACAACCGCCCTCGCGAATTTTTTCCTCATCGCCCTTCATCGCAAAGGCCGTCACAGCGATAATGGGTATATGGCGAATTTTTTCGTCTTCCTTGATCCATTTTGCAACCTCCATACCGGAAACCTCCGGAAGCTGGATATCCATGAGAATCAAGTCAGGCACTTCCTCCCGCGCAATCCTTAAGGCGGACATGCCTTCTTGCGTTTGCAGAATATCGTAACCCTGCGATTCGAGAAGGTCATGAAACAACTTCATGTTCAGTTCGTTGTCTTCAACAACTAATATTTTTTTCGCCATGATATCCGAACGTTAGGTTTTATTTCGATGGTATGAATCTAATTTTGTTTCGACGTTACAAATCTATACGTGAAAACATTTACATACTATTAAAAGCGGGGGCGCCGAAATCCAAACATACTAAAAAAAAGAAAAATTTCGGTAAGTGAACGCATAAATTTTGCCACCGATCCATATTTATCCAGTGATTAAAGATAAAACTCAAGTAAAGATATGCCACTCAACAACGGCTTCACCACCGCACCGTGTTTTAACTGAGGCTTTTGAACATGCAAATCGGCGTCGACGTTGGCGGCACAAAAATCGAAGCCGCCGCTATCAATTCGCAGGGAGACATCGTTCTGCGGCGTCGAATAGCGACGCCGCAAACTAATTATGTCGCCGCCGTAGAAGCCATTGGCGAGTTAATCCAAACGCTTCTGAAAGAGGTCGGGCGACCATGCTCGGTCGGAATCGGTATTCCGGGCGCAATTTCACCTGTTACGGGAAGGGTGAAAAACGCCCCAAACTCACCTTTCAACGGGTTTCCTCTCGACAAGGATATCGAAGCACGCCTTCAACAACCCATTCGCGTCATGAACGACGCCAATTGTTTCGCGCTCTCGGAAGCCACGGACGGCGCGGCTGCGGGCCGGAATGTCGTTTTTGGGGTAATCCTTGGAACGGGGTGCGGTGGCGGCATCGTCATTGACGGAAAACTACTTATGGGGCCAAACGCAATCGCGGGGGAGTGGGGCCACAACCCGATGCCCTGGGCTCAGGAAGAGGAGAGGCTCGGCCCGCAATGCGGGTGCGGCAAGGTCG
>JAESSL010000043.1 GCA_016764135.1 Alphaproteobacteria bacterium | reverse complement strand
GAGCGTCCGCTGTGGCGGATGCCGCCGCGCGGTCAAACTCGCCCCGTTGAAACAAAACCGTCACGATGGCCTCCGGCGCCGCGATCAACGCCGCAGCGGCGGGCAGGGTCAACAACAAGGCGAATTCGATGGCGCGGTTCTGGCTATCCTGCGCGGCGGCCATCTCGCCCGCGCGGAGTTGTCGCGTCAACAGCGGCAACAAGGCGATGCCGACCGCAACACCGACCACGCCCAGCGGTAGCTGGTTCACCCGGTCCGCATAGTAAAGATAGGAGACCGAGCCTTCCGCCAGAGTCGACGCCAGAATTACATCGACGACCAGATTGATCTGCACAACCCCCGCGCCAATAATACCCGGAATAACCAGAACGATCAGCCGGCGCACGCCGGGCGTCAGACGGGGCCGGGGCATATGGAATAAAATGTCGGCCTTCTTGCACGCATAGGCGAGCCAGAAAAACTGTGCAATGCCTGCGAAAAACACACCCCACGCCAAGGCATGCCCGGGTGAGGGGATCACCGAGGCCGGGAACACATCATACCGCACGCCCAGTAAGGCGGAAATCAGCACGATGTTCAGCACAATCGGCGCGGCGGCGGCGGCGGCGAAGCGATGCAGCGAATTCAACATGCCGCCCATCAGGGCGACCAGCGCCATGAACATCAAATACGGAAAGGTGATTTGCGTCAGCTCGACAGTGAGCTGAAATTTTTCCGGATGCGCGACAAACCCCGGGGCAATGCCGAGCATGAGCCAGGGCATAGTCAGCAGCGCCGCGACCGTAAACGCCAGCAAAACCGTCGTCAGCACCGAGGCCGATTCCGCCGCGAATTGCAGAGCGGCGCGCTTTCCCTCCACGCTGAGCTTTCCCGCAAACAGGGGAACGAAGGCGGCGTTGAACGCGCCTTCCGCGAACAGTCGGCGAAAGAAATTGGGAAACTTGAAGGCGATAAAAAACGCATCGGCGAACATCGACGCACCAAACACGCCGGCGATCAGAATATCGCGGACGAACCCAAGAACGCGGCTGACCATGGTCCAGCCGCCGACCGTCGCAATGGAACGGAACAGCGCCATACGTCTCTTATACCAATGATTCGGGCGGGAAAAAGGCGATCACCGCCTTATTCCGCCGCCGCCTTAGTCGTTTTCGAGGCCGTTTTAGCGGTGGTTTTAGCAGCCGTTTTCGAGGCGCCTTTGGATGCAGGTTTCGAACCTTCACCGGATTTGCGCGCATTGGGGTCTTGCAACGCCGCCAACAGCGAATCGTTAATTTGCTTCAACTTCGCCTTGTGATCGATCTTCATGCCAAACACATCCTTGACGTAGAAAACATCCACCACTTCCTCGCCGAAGGTCGAAATCTTGGCCGAGGAAATCTGCAATCCAAGCTGAAACAGCGCCCCGGTGACATCATAAAGAAACCCGGCGCGGTCGCGTCCATTGACCTCAATGACGGTGTTCGTATTGCTCGCCTTATTGTCGATCAACACGCGCGGTGCGACAGCGAACAGACGCTCCCGTTTGGGCCGAGGCGGGCGTTTTTCAAACTCAGCCGCCATGCGCAACTGGCCGGTCAGGGCTTCTTCGAGGCGCGTTTTCAGCCGCTCCAGATTTTTAGTCTGGTCGACCTCGTGACCCTTGGCGTCCTGAATCACGACGGTGTCCAGCGCCATGCCGTTGTTCATCGTATTGATGCGGGAATCCACAATAGTCGCGCCGCAAAGCGCGATGGCGCCCGCAACGCCGTGGAACATGCCCGGGTGATCCGCCGAGTAAATCGTAATTTCCGTGACCGCCCGATCCGGGTCGATCCGCGCATCGATGGTCAACGCCACGGCGTCTTCTTCCGCCTTTCGCACGATGTTCGCATGACGGGTCAGTGTTTCAATATCATACGCCAGCCAATAAGACGGTCGTCCTCGACCCAAATGGTTTTCCAGCACCGCTGCGGGCCAATCGGTCAACGCAGCGGACAGCGCATCATGCACGCGCGCTACCCGATCATCGAGCTTTTCAACCGCAAGGCCGCCGGACATCAGGGTTTCGGACCGATAATAGAGGTCGCGCAGGAGCGTCGCTTTCCAGTTGTTCCAGCGCCCTGGCCCCACCGCGCGAATATCCGCCGCCGTCAAACATAACAGCAGGCGCAAACGCTCCGGCGATTGCACCAGCGCGACAAAGTCCTGAATGGTCTTGGGGTCGTCCAGATCCCGTTTGAAGGCGGTGTCGCTCATCACCAGGTGATTGCGCACCAACCAGGCGATCGTATCGGTCTGCTCCGCCGAAAACCCCAGACGGGGACATAATTTTTTCGCCACCTTTGCGCCGATAACCGAATGATCGCCGCCCCGGCCCTTGGCGATGTCATGCATCAGGGTGGCGGTGTAGAGCACGTCGCGCGACAACACCTTGGAAATGATCTTGCTGGAAACCGGCAACTCGTCTGTCAGCTCGCCTCGCTCGATCTGGTGCAGGATGCCGATGGCGCGAATCGTATGCTCGTCCGTCGTATAGACATGGTACATGTCGTATTGCATCTGCGCGACGACCCGTCCGAAATCCGGCAAAAAACGACCAAGTACGCCCGCTTCGTTCATGCGGCGCAGGGTCATTTCCGGGTCAGGGTTCTGCGTCAGGATCTTCATGAAGAGCGCATTGGCCTCCGGATCTTGCCGCAAGGCCGGGTTAATGCGGCGCAAATTTCGCGTCACCAGTTGCAGCGCATTGGGGTGAATATCCAGTTCCGCGCGCTGCGCCGCCTCGAACAGCCGCAACATCTCGATCGGCTTATCCGCAAAGATCGAACGGGACGGCACATCCAGACGCCCGCCCTTGATAGGGAATCCATCCGCATCGCGGCGCCACAAGGGCAACCGGCTCAGGCTGAAGCGGCGTTGTCGATCCTGTCCGGCTTCCAACGCAGCGCAGAAGATCCGCGTCAAATCACCCACATCCTTGGCGGTCAGAAAATAATGCTTCATGAACCGTTCAACGCCGGACGTCCCCGCATGGTCGGTGTACCCCATGCGTCGCGCCAATTCCGGCTGGACGTCAAAGGTCAGCCGCTCCTCTGGTCGACCGGCCAGATAATGAAGGTGACAGCGCACGCTCCATAAATATTTTTGCGCCTTGTCGAACAACGCCACTTCGGCTTTGGTGAGGACGCCTTTTTCGACCAGCTCGCCAACCGTCTTGACCCGGTAGAGATATTTGCCAATCCAGTACAAGGTTTGCAAATCGCGCGCGCCGCCTTTGCCTTCCTTGATATTCGGCTCCAGCACGTATCGGGTGTCGCCCATGCGTTTGTGCCGCTCGTCGCGCTCATGCAATTTCGCTTCGACGAAATCGCGCTCGCTCCCCGCCACGACATTGCGCCAGAACGCCCGGCGCATCTCCAGATACAACGTCTGTTCACCCCAGATATACCGCGATTCCAACAACCCGGTGCGGATGGTGAGGTCGGCTTTGGCCTGACGAACGCATTCGTCGACGGAGCGGGTCGCATGCCCGACCTTCAGCCCCAGATCCCACAACATGTAGAGAATATGTTCAACGATCTGTTCACCACGCGGCGTTTGTTTG
>JAESSL010000042.1 GCA_016764135.1 Alphaproteobacteria bacterium | reverse complement strand
TGCTCAGCGCGATATAAAGTTTCTTGCCGTCCGGGGTCGTGACGCCGGTCTCGGGCGTGCCGGGCAGCGCGATTTCTCCAACCCGCGTCATCGTGGTCAGGTCGATGACGACGGCTTTGTTGTCGCCTCGGCTGAGGATGAAGGCGGTTGTCTCGAACCAGCCGGTGTTGACGCCGGTCATGTCGGCGGCGCCCTTCAACCGGGCGACTTCGCTCAGCGTGGAGGTGGAGACGATGGAAACAGTTTCGTCGCCGTTATTGGGAATGATCATGAAGCGGCCATCGGCGGTCGAATAGGCGCGCCATGGCAGATCGCCCAGTTTCAGCGTCTTGATCTTCTTTTTGGTGCGCAAATCCAGCACCGCCATCGAATCGCCTTCGCCATACGCGGCGAAGCCCAAGCGCCCGTCCGGCGTGCGGGTTACGTTGATGACGCCTTGATATTCTTCGTTTGTCGCGCCCGTGCTGGCCATGGCTTTGGGATCGCCAACAGGGATTTCCTTTACGACGATTCCGGCTTCAACGTCGATGACACTGACGAAATCGGCGCCCAGATTGCCCACATACAGCCATTTTCCGCTTGGGCTGAAGGTCATGTTATGCGGCTCGTGCAAGCCGCTGATGCGCTTCAGTTCGCGGTTTTCCGAAATCGACACCAGCGAGATGGTTCCGGCTTCGATATTGCCGACCGCCAGTACGCCGCCGTCGGGGCTGATTTCCATATGCTCCGGCGTGTCGCCCAAGGTTATCGTGGCGACAGCGCGCAAGGTTTCCAGATCAATGATCGAGATGGTATTGTCGGCGGTGTTGCTGGTGATCATCTTGCCCAGCGTGTCGGACACGGCGACCTGATGGGGCGTGTTGCCCACACTCACCTTGGCGATGACTTTATCCGTTCGCGTGTCGATCACCGCCACGTCGGCGGAGGCGCGATTGGGCACGAACACATAATTCTCGATATTGCTCAACGCCACTGCAGGCGTCGCCGCCCATGCGGTTGCGAACAGGGCTGATGCGAACAGGGTGGCTGCGCCAAGGTGGCGGCTGCCGGAAATCAAATTGAACATGGGTGCTCCTGCTATTCCCGTGGGCCTCCCTATCGGGAGAACATAGGCGTTAAAGTATCGCACTTGGCGCCGGTGTGTAAATGTATACGCGTCGTATTGCGGGACTAATTCATATGCGAATACATTGTTTTTCCGGCGGTCGGTAATTCGGCGCGCAAAACCGTATTTGAATCCGATTCCGTTATGAACAAAGACTTTCCGTCTGGACCGCCAAAGGCGCAATTGGTCGTGAACAGTCCCTCGCAGGATCGCACCCGGTACAAGGGTTCGCCCAACTCGCTGAATATCCAGACGCTGCCATTGCCCGCGTGGCAAACCGCCAGGTTCCCCGACGAATCCAGCGCCATGCCGTCCGGCCCGCCAAGTCCGCCGGACAATTGTATGAAGACGCCGACTTTGAAGGTGCCGCCATCGCGCGGTAACGGCATCCGCCATACCTGATTGGCTCGCGTGACGGCGATATACAGCAGCGATTCGTCCAGATTGGGCACAAGGCCGTTGGGGCTGGGGATCGTGTCGATCATGCATTCCAGCCGACCGTCGGTGTTCTGGCGATAGACGCGACCTGTAGGGTCATGCATGCCGGTCAGACCCTGATCGGTAAAATACAGGCTTCCGTCCTTGGCGAAGACCAGATCGTTGCAACCCTTGAAGCTCTCCATTTTCGCCCGGGCGATATAGGGCGTCACTTCGCCCGTGGCGGGGTCTAATTGCATAATCCCGTTTTTGTAATCAGCGATGAAGATTTGGCCGTCATTGCGGATCTTCAAGCCGTTCGGTTCGCCGTCATATTCAGCGATGACCGACCAATCCGCGCCATCGGCGGATAAGCGTAATATCCGTCCGAAGGGGATGTCGACCAGATACAAATTGCCGTCCCGGTCGAAAGAAGGGCCTTCCAGAAACCCGTTGAGTTTTACGCCGCCCTTGCTGGCGTCAGCCCAGGCTGAGCGCGCGTTTTTGTGCAAATGGTCCGGCAGACGGGCATACACCGTCGTCTGAATGTCCTGAGGCGGCGGGTAAAGACTCATATCAAAATTCCCCAAATGGTGTGACGGTGAATAAATTTGGTTGAACCAAAACTATCCGCCGTCAGGGGATTTGAGTCAAAATGTGCGAAACCTCTTCGGTTATTCTGGCAGGTCGCCCCAGGGCGGGGTGCCGCCGAAAATCTCCACGAGGAAGTCGATAAAGACGCGTACTTTTTGCGACAAGTGGCGCCGGTGGGGGTAGACTGCGTAGACGGGCGTTTCGCTGATGACATACTCATCGAGACAGGACACCAGTCGTCCGGCCCGTAAATCCGGCGCGGAGACAAATGTCGCTAATTGGCTAATGCCGAGACCCGCAAGGGTGGCTTCGTGCACGGCGACGCCGCTATTGGCCTCAAACCCGCCATCGACATGAATCGTGTGAACTTCGCCATCGAGCAGGAACGCCCAGTCGTTCATTGCTGCTGCCGCGCGTAGCACCAGGCAGTTATGCTCTACCAGTTCGGTCGGGTGTTTCGGCGCGCCGTGTTTTTCGAAGTAAGACGGCGCCGCGCAAACCACCCGTTGGGCCACCGCCAAACGCCGTGCGACGAGGGAGGAATCGTTCAGTTCCGCCATTCGGATGGCGACGTCAAAGCCTTCTTGAACTAAATCGACCATGGTGTCCGAGAGGGACAACTGCATTTTCAATTCAGGGTATTTCGCCAGAAATTCCGGTAGAATCGGCACGATCTGCTGGCGCCCGAAGGCGGTGGAGCACGTTACCCGAAGCTGGCCTCTAATCGTCGCACCTTGATTGGAGATCAATTCCTCCGTTTCCGCGATGTCAGCCAGAATCGCCTCCGCGCGGTGAAAATAGGTCTCGCCCTCGTCGGTCGTGCTGAGTTGCCGCGTGGTGCGGTTGAGAAGGCGAACGCTTAGTCGGTCCTCCAACCGTGAAATCTGCTTGCTGATTGCAGAGGGCGTTCGGTTCAGATTGCGCGCGGCCGCGGAAAACCCACCTTCGCGCACGACCTCTACAAAAACAGTCATCTCGCTTGAAGCGTCCATGCGACGTATTCCGGAATTAAATTCACAAATAATGTGAATTATATATCGATTATAAATCTTAAGGGAAACAATTATATCTGTTTCAACGTTGCGGCGCTAAAAGCGTCGGAACTGAAACCCAAGAGAAACAAACAAGAAAAAAGGATTGAGATCATGCAAAACAATCAATTCATCGATCCCCGCGACATAAACCTGGACCAAGAGGTCATCGACGCCGCCATGGCGCGCGGGCGTTACATGCGTAGTCAGGCTTTGTCTCTACATCTTCGACAAATCGGACATGGCGTAAGCCGGATCTATAACGCGCTGGCTGAGTTGTCGCCGACGTCGAAGGCGCATGGGGCCTGACGCTTTGTTCTGATCACGAATGTGGCGGTGGGTAATATTGCGCCCACCGCCGCCAACGCGTCTTGCTGGAAGAGGCAAGCGTTGACGGGTCGAGATTCGCGGCATAGCTTGCGCCCATGTCTCCAACCGTAAAAAAATCCAACCCTTCCGCCATTCCTTCCGTTGATCGTTTGCTGCGCGATGATGCGGCGATTGCGCTCACGGATCAGTATGGCCGCGCCGCCGTTCTGGATGCCGTACGGGTGGTTTTGTCGTCGTTGCGGCGTCAAATGTCGTCGCAGGACGCGACGGATAATACGTCGGTGGATTATTCACAGGACGGAATTTTAGCGCGGGCGGCGACCGTGCTCGAGGCGCTGATGGCGCCCAGTCTAAAGCGCGTTTTCAATCTGACCGGCACCGTATTGCATACCAATCTGGGACGCGCTCCGCTACCGGACGTTGCGATTGCGGCGATGGTTGCGGCGGCGGGCGCCAGCAATGTCGAATATGACCTTGCGAAGGGCCGTCGGGGCGATCGCGACGACCATCTGGAAGGTTGGATCAAGCGCCTGACCGGCGCCGAGGCGGCGACAATCGTCAATAATAACGCGGCGGCTGTCCTGTTGCTTTTGAATACGCTGGGGCAGGACAAGGAAGTAATCGTATCGCGTGGCGAGTTGATTGAAATTGGCGGCGCGTTTCGCATTCCCGATATCATGACCCGCGCTGGATGCGTGTTGCGTGAAGTTGGAACGACGAACCGCACGCACGCCAAGGATTTCGCCGGCGCCATCGGTGAAGACACGGCGCTGTTGATGAAGGTGCACGCCAGCAATTACGCCATTGAAGGCTTCACCGCCGCCGTGCCAGAGAAAACATTGGCGACGCTTGCGCATGATCATGACATCCCGTTCGTGGTGGATCTGGGCGCGGGCATGTTGGTGGAGATGGAGCGCTTCGGCTTGCCTCATGAACCAACGCCCGCTGAATCCATCGCCGACGGCGCGGATCTGGTGACGTTCAGCGGAGACAAACTGCTGGGCGGTCCGCAATGCGGGATTATTGTCGGGCGCGCCGATCTGGTCGCCCGGATCAAGGAAAACCCGATGAAGCGCGCATTGCGTGTGGACAAGGTCACGATTGCGGCGCTGGAGGCGGTTCTGCGTCTCTATGCCGACCCGGACAGCCTGGTGGAAAAACTGCCGACCCTGCGCCTTTTGGCCCGCAGCGCCGAGGATATAGAGGCCGCGGCGCGCCGTCTTGCGCCGGAAGTGTCCAAACGTTTGGGCAGTTCCGTGACGGTTTCCCTCATTGCCTGTCAAAGTCAGATCGGTAGCGGGTCCCTGCCGGTTGACCGACTAGAGAGCGCTGCGCTGGAATTACGCCCGGTGACGCCCGCGAAAGGCGCGGCTGCGGCGTTGCGTCAGCTTGTTGAATCGTTTCGGTCGCTGCCGGCGCCCGTCATTGGCCGGGTTCGGGAGAACGCATTGATCCTTGATCTGCGTTGTCTGGAAGATGAAGCCGGCTTCATCGCGCAGTTGGACGGATTACTGAACTCATGATTATTGCGACGGCGGGACATATCGATCACGGCAAAACGTCGTTGGTAAAGGCGTTGACCGGCGTTGACGCCGACCGCCTGCCAGAAGAGCAACGCCGCGGTCTGACCATTGATCTTGGTTTTGCCTATGAGCCCGTGGAAGACGATCTGGTGCTGGGCTTTGTTGATGTCCCCGGCCATGAAAAATTCGTTCGAAATATGTTGGCGGGCGTTGGCGCGATTGATTTCGCGTTGCTGATTGTCGCCGCCGATGATGGGCCTATGCCGCAAACGCTGGAACATCTGGCGATTTTGAACCTGCTTGGCGTTTCGGTCGGCGCGGTGGCGCTGACCAAAATTGATCGGGTGGATGAGGCGCGCCAGGCGGAAGCGATGGCTGAAATCGAGCAAATTCTGGAGGGGACGAGCCTCGCAGGGGCGCCGGTGTTGCCGGTTTCCGGGATTACCGGCGAGGGCGTGCCCGACTTGAAGGCGCATTTGATTGAAGCCGCGCGAACGGTGCAAAGCCGCTCGTCCGCGGGCAATTTTCGTCTCGCTATCGACCGGGTGTTCACCATCACCGGTTCTGGTCTGGTCGTGACCGGAACGGTTTACGCGGGGCAGGCGAAAGTTGGCGACCGCTTGATGTTGACGCCGCAGGGGATCGAGGTGCGGGTGCGCGCCATTCACGCGCAAAACCGAGATGCGCAAACCGGTTTTGCCGGCGAGCGCTGTGCGTTGAATATCGCGGGCGCCGATTTAACGAAGGAAGCGGTGTCGCGCGGCGATTGGATTGTGGGCGAAATCGCTCATGCGCCAACTGACCGGTTTGATGCGCGCGTCCGGGTATTGTCGTCCGAGGGGCGGCCTTTGCGTCACTGGACGCCTGTGCATTTGCATCTGGGCGCGGTGGATGTCGGCGCGCGGGTAGCGACGCTCGAGGATCGTGAAATCCCTGTGGGGGAAAGCGGTTTGGCGCAAATTGTCCTCGACCGGCCCATTGGTGCGTTACAAGGCGACCGTTTCATTCTGCGGGATCAGTCGGCGCGCCGCACTCTGGGCGGCGGTACGGTGATTGATCCGTTTTCGCCAGCGCGGGGGCGCGCGAGACCAGAACGGTTGTTGGTCGTGCGCGGGGCGGAGCAAAGCAGCGATGCCGCGGCGTTGGAAACAATATTAAGCCACAGCCCCGGCGGCGTGGACCTCAACCGCTTCGCCGCAGGCCGCAACCTGACGTCTGGTGAAGCGGAAACGGTGTGGCGTGACGCGGAGATGGTCAAATTGGGCCGCCCTCAAAAGCCGATTGGCATGTCGTCGGATCATTGGGTCGCCATTGGTGAATTACTGGTGTCCTCTCTACGCGACTGGCATGCTAAATGGCCGGACCGGCCTGGCCCGGAAGAGGGTCGATTGCGTCGCTTGATGGGGCGGCGCACCTCTGATGAAACGTTTAATGCGGCGATCGTCGGGCTTCTTCGAGATCGTAAAATCGTGCGGGATGGCGCGCAATTGGCGCTGCCCAGCCACCGTCCGGCGTTTTCCGCCGAGGATTCGGCGTTGTGGCTGGAAGTCGAGGAAATGCTGGATTCTGCGGGTACGCGTCCGCCGCGACTGCTGGAGATCGCGGATGAAGTTGAAATGGACGCGCGGCCCTTAGGCCAGTTTTTGCAACGCGCCGTGCGGATTGGCTTGCTCGCGAGGGTTGCCGATAACCGATATTTCCTGCCCTCGACTCTGCATGTTTTAGGCAAGATGGCCGAGGACCTGGCCAAGGGAGCGGAGGACGCGCAGTTCACCGCCGGCGAATATAATAAATTGTCCGGGTTGGGCCGAAATCTGACGATTCAGTTGCTGGAATATTTTGATCGCGCAGGTTTGACGCGGCGCGCTGAAAATCGCCGCCGTATCGTCAAATCCGCGCATGAGGTTTTTGCGGCTTAAAAATACGGAATTATCGCTGAATCAGGCAGTGCGAAGCCATTCGCCGAAAGTGCGATGTGAGTACCGCCGTTGCATCGTGACCTGACCAGTCCATTTTTTTACAAACTGAGTCACCGTGGTTACGCCCGGGTTTCTCAGAGTCGATTTAGAATTTTTCGTTTCCAGTAAATCCAGCACGA
>JAESSL010000041.1 GCA_016764135.1 Alphaproteobacteria bacterium | reverse complement strand
CGGGCGCTGCTTGTGCGGCGTCGTCGCCGATGGTTGCACAGCGGTCTTCACAGATTAAATTGGTCTGGTTCGCCGGGCCGCGATCAATCGTCACGTGCCGGGGAACAGAGGATGTGACGACGAGGTCATAATTTACAATTTCGCGACCACGTCGATCGAGGACGACCAGGTTCGTTTCGCCGTTATTGCGGCCAAAAACAAAAATAAGCCGCGGGTTCTCGACCCGGATATCGGCGACAAGCGGATCGGCGACAATGGCCGTTGCGCCGGCTCTGTCTAGTCTCAAGGTATGCAATTTACCTTTGGTGACGGTCAAAACATCGCCAAGGGCGGCCTGTGACCAGAGCGCGCATAGAAATAAGGGAATACACAAAAATCGAAATCGCATGGCTTCCTCAATTCACGTAACGTGCGAGATATTCAGAGCGGCGCATCAATATTTAAAAATGATCAAACTCACGAATTATCCGCGAAAGTAAAAGCGCAATAATACTGGCGCAATATTACCACATCATGATGGGGAACGCTATTAACGCAATTTAGCGCAACTTGTGTTCATTATCGGGTGAACCAGAACGTACGACGTTTCCAGGACAGATAGTCCTCTCCAAACGCTTTGGAGAGGACGTCATCCTCGATTTTGGCGCGATACAGTTGGATAGCCACGAAGGCAATATAGAATAGAATCAAAGCGACATGGGTATTCAGCAAAACCAGCCAGATACCCGCCTGCGCCAAAAGTTGTCCCAGATACACGGGATGTCGCACAAACCGATAGGGACCGGCGGTCTTTAACGCCCGCGCCTCTGCGACGATAGAAAAAGACCGGAACAAGAATGCATAACCCCAAACATCCAGCGCGTTGCCAAGACATAGCAACGCGACGCCAAGTAAAAATCGCGGATAACTGATGGCGCCGAATTCAAGAGTGTTGTGCAGCGGAGCGGCCCACGGGCTGGAGACTATGTTCAGGGCGGCCAGCGCCATAAAAGGAAAGAGCGGCCAGAACCCGGCAATGACCGGGATGACAATCTCGCGCGCCGTCGCGGCGCGTTGTTTTGGAATTGTTCGAAAGCAAAATGAGAGAATTATGAGTAGAAACGTCAGGTCCGCCAGTATTTTCGCCGCTGGAAAATATTCTAACGCGCCGTCGCCCTCAACGGGTGTCCAATACGGTCCGACATCGGGAAATGACGATGCGTAATCCTGCATCCGGGTCAAAGCGTAGATAAGGAAAAAACACACGCCCAGAGCGCGAAAAATCCAGTCGGGCGTCGCCATCCAGGCCCGCAACAGTACAGGTGTGGGCGAGGGCGTCGGGGTCGGTTCTAATGGTTTCATGCGGTATGCCAGATTATCAAAAAAATAGCGTCAAATTTAAGTAAAAAAGATGAACTGCAAAGTTAAGCGGCGAATGTAAATTCTTGTTTATTTTCACTGAATCAGGTTGAACTATGATATCTTCATGTTTGGTAACAGTATTACGCATCGGTGGTTATAGTGGTTCGATCTAATAAAAATACTATAGCAACGTCTGGATTACGACAGGCGCGTTGGCGAGCGACGGGGCGTTGGGGATTGATGTGCCTCATGGGCGTTTTGCTTTCCGCGTGTTTATCCACGTTGACGCAGAGCAGCGACTCGCAAAAAAAGGTCGATGTCCTGCCAAGCGCGGCGCGCGCAGCGGAGCAGCAGGGGCGGTACGGTGAGGCCGCGAATTTTTATCGGAAGATGTATACCGAGGGAAATGAAGAACTCGGGACCTTGCTCGGATATGCGCGGAACATGCGCTATGTCGGCGCTGCGCCGGACGCGGTGTCAATTCTCGAGGCGGCGGAAAGTTCGCACGCGGACACATCTGAGTTCTTGCTGGAAATCGGCAAGGCCCGTCTGGCTGCAGGGCATGGAAACGCAGCGGTCCTGTCGCTTTTGCGGGCCGCAAAGGTTGATCCCGACAACTGGCAAATCCACTCGGCGCTTGGCATCGGCTATGATTTGTTGAAGGAGTACCATGAGGCCGCCAGCGCCTATAAACGGGCGCTATCCTTATCGCCGCGAAACCCGGTGATTTTGAACAACACGGCGATCTCATTGGCGCAGAGCGGTAACATCGACGCGGCGATCAGGGTCTTGGAAAACGTGCCGAATTTGGCGCGCGGCAAACCCCAAATCCGGCAAAACCTCGCCCTGTTTTATGGAATCATGGGGAATTTCAAAAAAGCTGAACGCTACGCCAAGCTCGACCTTGATGATGAGATGGTGAAAAATAATATGGCGTATTTTCGGCGTTTCCTGGAAAAACCGATAAAGACGAAGCCCTAGATAAGGACGAAGCCCTAGAATAGAAGCCATAAATTACTATGTTAAAGTAGTAATAAATTATGGTGTAATCGGATACAGGGATGCGCAATTGGATGATGTGCGCGCGCATTGCCGCTGAAGCCAAAATAGGGGACACCCGCGCAGAGGACGCCAAATAGGCGCCTGCGCAGAGGACGTTAAGTAGGGGGAAGTAGTTTTGATGTACTGGCGCGTTTCTAAAAGGAGCATACATTGACTGGCGAAGCGATGCCGCAAGGCTCTTTAGCCGATATTGAACTATTGATGGAGGCGCCGCCTGAAGTGCTGGATTTCTTCACCAGTCGATGCGACTGGCGACGCTATCAGGAAGGCGATGTGATTCTGGACCGGGATGACCGCTCGACGGATGTCTATTTCATCGTCAAGGGGAAGGTGAGAATCCTCGATTTCGCAAATGAAATGGAAGTCCCGCTCGGTGAAAAGGGCGAGGGTCGCACGTTTGGCGAAATGTCGGCGATTGACGCGAAAAAGCGTTCGGCGCGGGTTGTTGCGCTTGAAAAGACCGAGGTTGCAATGTTATCGCGTAAGGATTTTCGGCAACTTTTAATGCAGGTGCCGGGGATATGCCTGATGTTGCTGAAACGATATGCGGGCATTATCCGACGGTTGAACCAGCGTATCACGACAGTCAGCACGCAGACGTCCCAGCAGCGCGTTTATATGGAGTTACTGCGGATGTCGTCGCCCAATCCGTCAGGGGATGGCAGTTGGGTGATCGAGCGATTGCCAAACCATCATGAGATCGCGTCGATGACGAGTACGGCGGTGCAAGACGTCGCCGCGGCGATTGGCGAGTTAGCGCGCGCTGGACTTGTCGCGCGAAAACACAAAACCTTGTTGCTGAAGTATCATGGTCGGCTGACGGAATTGGCTAACCTCTAAAGTAGAGCCGCACCGGTGGCCTATTTCTCTTCGTGGTAATCTTCTTCTGTATTGACTGTCCAGATTCTGGACTTGTCGACGTCGCCGTCGCGAATAAGCTCGACAGCCGCCATGGCGGTTAGCATCGAGTGATCCTGGTTATTGTATCGATGCTGCCCATTTCGGCCGATCAAAAACAAGTTTTCAAATCCATCGGTATATTCACGCACAGTCTCAAATCGGTCATAGGTTCCAAAATAGGCGGGATAGGCTTTTGGCTGCCGGTAAATTGTTGAATCGAGCACGGCGTCGGCCTGCAGAAATCCGATCTTTTCCATTTCCGCGATGGCGAATGCAGTCACCTCATCTTCTGGGGCGGTCCACAAATCATCGTCATCGCCGAGAAAATATTCCAGCCCGATCCAGATCGTCGATGGATCCGCGACAAGATAGGGGCTCCAGTTGTTAAAGATCTGAATGCGCCCGACGCGGACCTCGGGTTCCTGAATATAGATCCAGTTATCGGGTAGTTTTTCCGCAAGAGAGGCGGCGTCCACCCCGCCTTCAACACTCAGGGATTTGAGGAGCAGGCCGACCGTCATGAAGTTTCTGTACATCAACCCGGCAGCGACCTCTCGTACCGGCGCCGGGGCGGGCGGCGTCATCTCCGCGATCAGGTTTTTGACCGGCATGGTGGAAAAATAGTAGTCGCCCTCTACACGGCTGATGACGCCTGTTTCGCGATCCTTGACCCGGACCGCGCACACTTTTCCGGCTTCTGTTTCCAGCCCGATGATTTCAGTTTTGAAGCGAATCTCACCGCCTTTGGCGCGGACGGCTTCGCTGACGCGCGTCCACATCTGGCCCGGGCCGTATTTAGGATACAGAAATCGCTCAATGAGGCTGGTTTCAGTCGATTTTTGCGCGATAGAGGCGTCAGTTTTTTTGAAGCGTTGCGCGAAGGCGTGCTTTAGGGCGGCGGTGATGGACAGGCCCTTGATGCGTTGACGGCCCCATTCTGCAGGAATATCGGAACACGCGACGCCCCAGACCTTGAACGTATAATCCTGAAAAAACTGGCTGTAGAGGGATCGTCCAAACCGGTTGATGAGAAAATGTTCAAGCGTTGTTTCCGGTGAAACTGGCGCCAACCGGGCGCGAAGGTAGCTTAACCCCGCCAGCGCGGTGCGGGCGAGGCCCAGTTTGAGAATTGTGGAGACCGACAAGCTTAAAGGGTAGTCGAAGAACTGCCCGAGGAAGAGGATCCGGGAAACCCTGTTCCGCACCAGCATCTGGTCTTTTTCAGTATCGATGCCTTCTTTGGCATTTTTGCTGTCGCGATCTCTGACTTTCACCTGATGTGTGGCGTTCTGATAGGTGAGCGCGACGTTATCGGCGCTATCCATTGATAGAAATTGGCCCCACCAGTTCAGGACGCGGTCGGATTTGGAAAAAAAGCGATGGCCGCCCAAATCGATATAATTGCCCTTGTATTCATTGGTGCGCGATATGCCGCCGACATCGTCGGTATATTCAAAAATCAGCGGTCGGATGCCGGTTTGCGCCAGTAATTCATAGGCGGCGGTCAATCCTGCGGGACCGGCGCCAATGATGATGGCGATTGGCGTCTCAGACATGGGAACCGCAGGGACGGGAAATGTGGTGGTTGCTCATAAAGCGCTCGCTAGGTTGTCCCAGGCGGCGGCGACGCCCGGAATCTTGGGGAAAAGAAAAATAGAGGCGGACCCGATCGCCAATCCATAGGGGACGCTTGCGGGTTGGTCGGGATCTGTCCACGGCAAGTACCGATACAGAAATTTGAAAAATCGTCTTCGAAGGATCAGCGCCAGTATTGAAAGGAGTCCGCCAAAGATCGCGACCAAAAGCAGGAATGGCGGGAGGAGTTCCCATCCCGTCCAGATGGCCGCCGCGCCCAGGAGCTTCACATCGCCGCCGCCCATAATTTTAAGCGCGAATAAAATGGCGCCGACAATGAATACCGCGACGCCAATGGCGTAATGCGCGCCAATTATGAGCATCGACTGATCGGACAGGAGGGCGGCGGGAAGATATGCGAGGGCTGGTGCGATGGACGCCCAATTGGGAATTTCCAGGCGGCCCAGGTCCGAGTAGATGGCGTAGGCCATGCAACAGGGTAGGATTGCCGACACCGCGATAAATGACGCTAATTCAGTCATTTGCTCCATCAAGAAAATTTGCTTCCGGGGCCGTTATTAGTCGATTTTCGCACTTAAAAAAACAGGGTTTGAAAACCCGAAAGTCGCGCAGTCAAATCCAATATACACCTCTGTTTTACGGACGCTGTGACGGTGGATACAGTGAGGCGAATACATTGAGGGCGGACTCGATATGGCCGGTCTCGGAAGAGTAGCTTCAGAAGGGCGGATAAAACAAAGGCGCCACCTGAAAAGAGGAGACGCCTTTGTTGAAAACTATCGTCTTGTACTGCACTCTCGCATCACGCATTTTTGGCGATTGACCAAAACACGCGCTCGCCACCGTCAGATTGAAAACCTGAACGGTGAAAGAGGTAGATTGCGCCTAGAGTGCGTTTGAAATTGACGTAAACGTATTGGTAAGCGCGCCACCGGCGAGCGAAATCGCCGTAATGATGACAACGGCGATACCAGCCGCAATAAGGCCATATTCAATCGCTGTCGCGCCAGAGGCGTCATTCTGCAATTTTACGACCAAACTAAGAAATTTATCTCGCATTGGATTACTCTCCACAGCATTTTCAATTGCTCACACCCACGTGATCCTTGAGATTCTATCATAAAAGATGAGAAACAATAGCAAAAAATAACATTCTCAGAGAAAATAAAGCACGGCAATTGTATTGTATTGTAATATATCTACGATTTTCCGCGTACTTTGTTCATTAATTCCTCTAGCGTCATTGCCACCTCAATGGTTTCATTGAGGGTCTGTTCGATTCGACTGCTTTTAAATTCCCATTCATCTTCCTGTATTTCAACGATAACTTGATCGCGGAAGAGTTTGTATGATTTGAGCGCTTTAAATTCGTCGCCAAAATGATCCGCCAGAATTGCAAAGGCCAGCTGGCTTGGCCCTGTTCCATCATATCCCCATTCAAAACCATCGGATGAGAACCGCCATTGATGGAATTGAGACGGCAATTGTTGGCCATCCACCGTGACAGTGCAGCCCGTTGAACTTCGGAACCCCCGATAACATTTCACGGCTCATTCCTTTCAACCAACCGGCGTTTAAATTTTCGTGTTTGTGCAAAACGCCCAGATTCAGGCGTTCGCAGGCTATTGGCTTCGTCAGTTTTGTTTTGCCATGGCGTTATGCTTGGACATCCAGTCACGGGCCTGACTTTGACTTTTTGAAATCTGCCCCGTCGTCATTTTGAGTGCGATCAAGTCGCGATTTTCCCGGGACAGCACATTGCCCGCCGCCGCTGCGAGACTGTACCACATATGGGCGTTCACGAAACTTCGGGTGACGCCGGCGCCCTGACCGTACATGTAGCCAAGGTTGTTTTGCGCCAGCGCGTGGCCTTGATTGGCGGCTTTCTGGTACCACTCGACCGCCGCGCTTGCATCCTGTGGCACCGCCTGGCCCTTCGCGTACATCAGGCCGATATAATATTGCGCTTCCGCCACGCCGTCTTTCGCCTGCGGCGTAAATAATTCGAACGCCTTGGGAAAATCGCCATCCCGGTAGGGACCCTCGCCATTGGCCTTGACGGAGACCGGTGCGAAGAACAGCAACGAAAGACAGGCGAGATAGAAATATTTCATCATTTTGTCCGACAAATTAGCCTCGTTCGAATGTTGGCGCGATCGGAGCGAGGACGAAAAGCGCCTTGTTATTGATTATATAACATAGGCGCCATTGTGGATTATATACCATAGGCGTCGGTTGGCGCGCTACTCGCCTAGCGCCCCGGAGGGCGAAAGGGGCCTTCGGTCGTCACTTATTTCGATTTCCACACTAATTTTGGCGCCGCTTGAAAAGGCGTAGATGATCGGCGCCCGCGCGCAAGGGGACGGCGCTAAAACCGTCCTGAACTTTGCCCAGAAACCGGCGCCCCGCTGGCGTGTCGGCGTATTTGGCGACGGGACCCCAGACCAGAAGGTAGTCGACGCGCCCACCGCTTCGGTTTTGATAGCCCTTGAAATCGAGCGCGGGCAAGCTCGCTTCAAGACGGAAATTTTCAAAAATCGGGATTGATTCGATAGCGGGATATTTGTCCATGTTCGCGGGCAATTGCCAGTATGGATTTATGTCGTCCCGATAGATGAGCGGAACAATTTTAGAATTAGTCTGCACGATTTTCAGGTCTATCAAGCGCCGTTGGGCGGCCAGCGCCGCCGAGGCGTGCAGGGTTGCGTTAACGCGATAAAATGGCCTCCAGAATAGAGCGCTGTCGTCATATCTGGCGCCACGTATGGAGAGCAACGTTCTGTTTGGCTCTAAGCTGTCCGCCACCGCGCGAAACGGTCGCATGAAGTTATCCAGCGAGAGAGTTTGGTAGCCTCTATACAGGGGCAGGAGCAGGCCGATAACGCCCAATCCCGACAACAGGATTTTACATTGGCGACGGGATAAATTCGTGTGCAGGATCCATAAAACCAGACAGAGGTATAAAAAGGGCAGTAGCCGATCGAGGACGAATGTGTGTCCGGATATCGTGCCAGGAACCGTCGCAAAGACGATAGAAAAGACCAGCAATAGCCCTGCGAAAAGGGCTGCAGGTCGAGACGTGGACGACGTGGATACAACAGGGCTCTTGTTGCGGTCTCGGGCCAAAAAAGCGCCAGCGCCAATCAGAATCATGGTGATGCTGATCAGGGCGTCTAACGGGCCAAAGGAGAGATTGAAGCTCAGCGTGGTCACATGAGAAAAGCGTTCGGCCAGGCCGTAACCAAGCTGTCCTTTATCGGTTATATAGGCGGTTTCGCTGCCGCCGCGCGCCGCCAAAAAGCTCAGGACAAGAACGAGCGCCGGCGTCATGGCGATGGCGGGTGGGAGCAAAATGCGCCGAACAACCCTCCACGCGATTGTTTGACGCCAGTCTCCCCTTTGACGCCATCGAGCGCCTGGTTTTTGAATAAAATCAATTGCCGCACCGACGCCGATAAACAGCATCATAGCGCCAAGAGGGAAGAGGTGAACAAAATACCCGGTGATAGACAGGACGCAAAGAGCTGCGACGGGCCAAAATTCACCATCGCGACGCATCCGCAACCAGCATGCGATTCCCGAAATCGCCAAGAGCAGGCCGAAGCAATAATTATAAAAGCCGAAGAAAAACATGAACCCATACAGCATGGGCCATAAGGCCAGATGGGTCAGAAGCGCGGAACGCTGCGCCGCGCGAGACAGAAACAACGTCACGCAGGGGATCAAAAGGATATAGGACGCAGCCAGAATTTTTTCCGCCATGGCCGGAGAGAACACTGCAAGCAACGGTTGGGCTGCGACGTAAACGAAAAGGTTGGGCTGACCGCGCCAGTTCAGATCGAAATACTGTTCAATCATCGGTAGGGAGGCGTCGCCGTAAAGGCGTAACATTTCCGCGACGTAGATATGTGCAGGCCCGTCTTGCGACGGCAGAGCGTCAACGGCGAAAATAGGGATTAGCGCCAGCGCCGCCGTGAGCCAAATCGCCATGTGGTGAAAAGAGCGATGAAGGGAGGCGTCCTGCGCGAACCCTGATCGCGTAAAGGTCCTCAAAAAACCAATATTACGCACCCGTTCCTCGATTCGCGCCAGTCTGGCGAAAGTATCCGACGCTGCTCGTCAAAATGCAAATAATCCACTTTGGAGACGGTCTCAAAGCGTAAAAGGCGGAGTAAAAAGATTTAGTGTGCATAATTGACAGAGTTACAAACTGTGAATGATTGAGGGCTTGTCGTGGGAATTCCCTTAAAAATTGAGGTAGTTCCGCGAAATGGTTGCAAAAACGGCAATTTCACTATGTTTTTATGTAAACTTCAGTCTATCTATTTTCTTGTATGTGATTGTGAAATAAGGCATTAATATGCATTCGGCGCATTCTGCCATTTTTCCGGCAAATTTGTTGCGAGCTTTGGTGAGGGAAGAGCGCGCCGAATTTACCGGGGAATGACGTGTGTGGGGCGTGTTATTTTTAGGAAGTGTACGGCATGGCGGTATCGAATAAACCGGGTGAAAATGGTTCCGAGGCGACGGTAGAGACTCCGTTGACGGGGGCCTCCAGCGGTACGTTCGCCAACCCTGCAGCTGCGGAAAACGCGACTATTGTTATCGATGCGCACGCGCCCGGCGGCGTTGTGCTGCCGAGCGGCGATTTTGCGACCAGCGCACAGTTTACGCAGCAGGGCGATGATCTGATCATGATCGGG
>JAESSL010000040.1 GCA_016764135.1 Alphaproteobacteria bacterium | reverse complement strand
GTAAACTCGCCCAAACCAACCATCGCAATGATCCGCGGATATTGCATCGGCGGCGGCGTCGGCACGGCGATTTCCTGCGACATTCGCATCTGCTCGGAAAATGCGCGCTTCGCCATTCCGGCCGCGCGTTTGGGGTTAGGGTATGAATTCGACGGCGTCCGGCGCCTGGTGGATTTGATCGGGCCCTCCTTCACAAAAGAAATATTCTTCACCGCACGCCAGTTCAGCGCCGCCGAAGCGCAAACCATGGGGTTGGTGGACCGGGTGGTGCCTGACGATCAACTAGAGAGCTATGTACAGCAATATGCCGACACTATCGCTGGCAACGCCCCCATGACGGTTCAGGCGGTAAAACGCTCAGTTCTTGAAGGCGCCAAAGATCCGGATGACCGGGACATCGCGATATGCGATCAGATGGTCGATATCTGCAACGCCAGCGAAGATTATGCCGAAGGGCGGCGCGCTTTTATGGAAAAACGGAAACCGGTTTTTGTTGGACGGTAAATAAAATGCGCCGCACAGAATACCCGAAAACAATCATGAGCCTCGACGACCGGACTTGAAGCCCGCTGGATTATTTCTTCGCCACCGCGCCGGCGGAAAGCAATTGCATTTAACGGCCCCGGCGTTGGGTGGCCTCGGCAAGGCCGCCGAGGCGTTGATTGCGAGACGAACGTTTAAAATCGAGCGTTTAAAATCGTGCGACGTCGAGCGTATGCGCCTGTAGCGCGTCCATATCCATCTCCGGCGTATAGCCAGCAGGCAACACAATATCGCCGTTTTCAAAGGGTAGCGGATTGGCGAACAAACGCGCCTTTGGTTTCAGGAAGCCGTTCATTTCACCGGCATTGTCGATAGTCGTCCGGGCGACGCAGGCCTCCATCCAGCAATGCAGTTCACTCGACGTGCCGTCGCCCAACACCGGGCGCATCCCTAACGCGCGGATTCGGTGCAGAGCCTCGATCAACTCTTCAATGCCAATCATTTTCTTGAGTTTCAGTTTAACAAAGCCAATGCCGTCGATGGCCCCAGCGCGTTCAATATCCGGCATTCCGTAGATTGATTCATCCATCATGACCGGCACGCGCGAGACGGCGGCGACAGCGGCGTTAGCGTCCCAATCATCCGACGCGCAAGGTTGTTCGAAGAGTTGCAGACCTTCCGGATCCAGCGACGACGCGAAGCGACAGCCATCCGCCTGGCTGAACCCTCGATTGGCGTCGAGGCGTAGTTCCGCGCGTCCCGCCACGGCGTCCTGGATCGCGGCGAGACGGCGTAAATCGTCATTCACATCCCAACCGACTTTAACCTTCAACGTTTTGAAACCACGGGCGAGCAGCGCCTCGATCTCGTCGGGGATCGCCTCCAGCGTCATGGCGTGAACCGGGTCCAGTAAAGGCACGCGCGTCTCTGACGCAACGACCAGGCTGGAATGTTGTTGCAGCATATCAATCGCCGTAATCAGCGATGAACAGGCCACCGGGTTGTCGACCGCCAACGCCGCAATACGCTGGCGCGCGATTTCGACTTCCATGCCAACCAGTCGCTTCGCGTGTTCCCGACAAAACGCCCAGCCGGTTTCAACCGTCTCGTGACTATAGCCCGGTGAAATATGACCTTCGCCCCAGGCCACACGCCCATCTTCGTCCCGCACCATCGTTAGAATGGGATCGAAATCCTCATATACCCGGTAGGCGACTTTGTAAGGCGTCGTGAGCGGCAACTTTACCCGGTATAAACAGATTTCCTTGATTTTCATCGCTGCGAGATTCCTTCTGCTTCAGCCAGTTTATGACCGAAATGGCATTTTCGAATTCTTAAAGCCATTAAAACAACCAATCATTTTGACGTAAGCGTCGTCATTCGGCATTCTGCCTTGAGTGTAGTCATAACGGGGGAGAGAGCCATGGACGAACTACTGGAAATCGCAAATAGGGTCGGCGCCGCTTTGAAACGGCGGGGCGAGACGATTGCAGTCGCCGAATCCTCGGCCGGTGGCTTTATCGCCGCCTCATTATTGGCCGTACCCGGCGCCTCCGCGTATTTTCAGGGCGGCGGCGTTTGTTATACGCGCGGCGCCAAGATCGAATTCATGGATATTCCCCCCGCAGTGCTTGATACGGTGCGCTCTTCGTCGGAGCCTCATGCGGAAATTCTGGCGCGGGCGGCGAAAGACAAGCTATCAACGACTTGGGGTTTGGCGGAGACCGGCGCGGCTGGTCCAACCGGAAATCGCTATGGGGACGCCGCAGGACACACCTGCATCGCCATTGATGGTCCCGTCTCGAAGGTAGCGACGATTGAAACAGAATCAAATGACCGGGCGGAAAATATGCTGACCTTCGCCAAGGAAGCCTTAAAGCTGCTTGAAAAACACCTGGAAGGCTGACGCTACCGAACGCCTTGCGGCCACAATACCACACGGACCGTTTGCAACAGAATCAGGAAATCCAGAAACAGGTTATAGTTCTTGATGTAGTATAAATCGTATTTCAATTTCTGTATGGCGTCTTCAACAGAGGCGCCATACGGGTAATTGATTTGCGCCCAGCCCGTTATGCCCGGCTTCACCGTATCCCGGTAATGGTAATATTCAATTTCTTTCGCAAGTTCATCGACGATCATGGGCCGTTCGGGGCGCGGCCCGATAAAACTCATTTCTCCACTGAGCACATTCAGGACCTGAGGAATTTCGTCAATCCGGGTCAAACGGATAAACCTGCCAAGCGCCGTAACGCGGGAATCGTTCGCCTTGGCCCATTGCGGAACGCCATCCTTTTCAGCGTCCACGCGCATACTGCGGAACTTCAAAAGGAAAAACGTTTGACCGTACAGGCCAACTCGCTCTTGCCGGTAAAACACCGGGCCACGATCCTGTAAATAAATCAAAATAGCCGTGATTATAGTCACCGGCGTGGTGAATATCAGCAAAATCAGACTTGTGACAATGTCAAAAAACCGCTTGGCCACCCGTTGAAACCGCGTCGTCCCCGCAAACCCTTCCGCAAAGATCATCCAACTGGGTTTCAGCGCCTCCAACTCGACCTGGCCTTTCTCACGTTCCATAAACGACCAGAAATCAATGACCTGTACACCCTTGAGCCGACAGGCGAGAAGTTGATCCGTTGGCAAAATCCCGCGACGTTCCTGCATCGCCACGATGATTTCATCCACGTCCCGTTTTTCGATCATATCGAGCAGCACCGCATCGCGCGGCGCCAAACGGTTTTCAGGCACGCACACAGCTTTATCGCCAAAGGGGACAAACCCGACACAGTGAAAAGTGCTCGCCGCTTCTAGCTTTATAATT
>JAESSL010000039.1 GCA_016764135.1 Alphaproteobacteria bacterium | reverse complement strand
GTGGATTTGAGGTCGCCTCGAATGGAGATCTCGCTAATTGGGACGCAAAGGTACCCAATAAGGGACCGCTTGTCGGCGGCGCCATGGATTTGGCGTCCGGCGCCAAATCGGTGCGGGTCATGATGGCTCATGTGAACCGAGATGGCAGTCCGCGACTGGTGGAAAAGTGTCAGTATCCCGAAACCGGATTCGGTTGCGTGGACAGGGTTTACACGGGCTTGGCGGTGATTGACCTGAGCGGTGAGGGCTTTCACGTAGTCGAGATTCTCGAGGGTTTGTCGCGCGATGAGCTGCAAGCGCAGACCGGCGCGCCGCTGACCTATGCGGATGATTGCGGGGTTCTTTCCGTCCCCGACGCATAGCGGGGAAAACCTCAATCAAAAGTGTTGGCGGACCGGTCTGCTCGCCTGCGACAAATGCTTGCGATTCAACGTCGCGACCTCATACAATTCCCGGCGCGTGTCCAGATATGGATGCGCTTCTGATGTTTAAGGGAATATTGTGATGGAACCGCAGCAACCGGGCGCCGATTCCACAACTGAAACCGATGAGCGTCTCAGCGCGCTTGTGGCGGCGATGGAGCGTGTCTCGACGGGCGCTTTTGACACCCGCTTGCCAGCGGAGGCCGATTCAAGCGGTCTTTTTGAAGCGTTTAACGCCATGGCGGCGACCCTTGGCGGCGAAGCCAAAATGCTGGAGACGGTCAAGGATATCGCTGGCGAGATCAACCTGGATACGCTGTTGCAGCGAATCATCGCAGCGGCGACGGATTTGCTCGACGCGAAGCGTTCGTCTCTGTTTCTCTTTGATGTGAAAACCAGTGAATTGTTCTCCCGGGTCGCCGAGGGCGTGCGGGTCAAGGAATTGCGGTTCGCCTGTGATGAGGGCATTGCGGGACATGTCTTCACCACTGGGGTGGGGGAGCGGGTCAAAAACGTCTATGATGACCGACGGTTTAACCCGTTGATCGATCGCGAGACCGGGTTCAGAACCACCAGTCTTTTGTGCATGCCGATCCGGGACAAGTCGGGAACGACAATTGGCGTCGTGCAAGTGTTGAACAAGCGCGAAGGCGAGTTCAACGACCGGGATGAAAGCCGTCTTGATGCGTTTACAACGCAATTGAGCCTCGCGTTGCAAAACGCGCATCTTTTTGAAGATGTGAACAATGCAAAGGTTTTTAACGACAATATCCTGAAAAGCCTGAACAGTGGCTTGGCGACCTTTGGCGATGATGGACGCGTGACGTCTGCGAATGACGCCGTGGCGCGTATTTTCGGCCAACCTGTTGCTTGGTTTATTGGTAAAAACGTCGCCGATATTTTTGGCTCCGTAGGTCAGGGGCAATTGGTGACCCGGATTCTAGAGGCGGGCGACTCCTCAAGCAGCGACGCTATTGCGGATCGAGAATTGATTAAAGCGACGGCGCCCGAGTTTCGGTCAACCTGAAGGTGTCGCCCTTGCTGGATGCAAATAACGAGTCGACCGGCTTCATGATCAGCATGGACGACATCACCCAGGAGAAACGTCTGAAATCCACGATGGTCCGCTACATGACCAATGAGGCGGCCGAACAGATGGTGGAGACAGGAGAAGTGTCTTTCGGGGGAACGCCCCAGACTGCGACCGTGTTGTATTCCGATATTCGCAGCGGCGCCGCCGTCTTTGAAGACGTTGACGCCCGGGACACCGTCTCCATGCTGAACGAGTATTACGCGAGTATGGTGGATGTCGTCGTGAAGCATGGCGGCATGCTGGACAAGCATATTGGCAATGCGGTTATGGCCGTTTTTGGCGCGCCGTTTCCAGGGGATGATGACGCGGTCAAAGCGGTGACGGCGGCCAACGATATGATGCGCGCGTTAAATGCGATGAATGTGGAGCGCGTAAAAAGAGGCGGCTCTAAAATCCTCACCCGTGTCGGCGTGAATACGGGGGAGTTGATTTCGGGCAATATCGGCGGCCCTAACAGTCTGGATTATGCGATTGTCGGCGATTCCGTGAAATTGGCGACCCAGCTTGAGGACGCGGCGAATGAATATGATGTTCAAATTTTGTTGGGAAGCGCGACGGTCGACGCGGTGCAGGGCGCAGGTCTGAAGATTCGCGAGCTAGACATTATACGCGTAAAAGGCGAAAATCGTCCCGTGCCCATCTTCGAGGCGCTCGATCATTTCGATGACGACTCGTTCCCAAATATGGACGCTGCGATCGAAGCGTTTGAAAAAGGATTATCACTCTATCGAAATCGCAACTGGAAAGAGGCGATGAACGCTTTTTCCACCGCTCTGACGCTGTCTGCGGGCGACTCGCCGTCCAGGCTTTATCTGGAGCGATGCCTTCGTTACATGGCGACCCCGCCTCCTGAAAACTGGGACGGGATCTGGGTGATGACCGGGTAAATTTTTGAACGAGCGGCTTATCGGATTTTAATATTGCAGGAAAGCAGGGGAATCATGAAAAGAGGTAGTCAAAAGTTCGAGATCGGTGAGATATCGATCACCGTTCGTCATGAACAATGGGACGGAAACATTCACGGCGGCGTGCCGGATCAAGGCGTCATGATATTTGTTCGCGCTCAGATCGACGGTAAGGAAAAGACGTTATTGCGCTTTAACTGCTGTGATATCGACCGAAACTATATTTATGACCCGGACGGTAAAAACCTGGTCTGCCGGATGGACCCCATCGTGGACGGCAATCCGATTGGATGGACGATGCGGCAATTGCGCGAAAATCTGCCTGTCATGGTCGAAGCCGCGGGATATGCGGATGTGGCGGCTAAAATTGATACGCAGAAAGTCGCCGAAAGTCTGGGTGAAATTGAAAACGCCGCACGGGAGGCGTCCAGCAAGGGGCGCTTAACCGTCAAACACAACCGGGGCACGGATATATTTGAAGCGGGCAATATCCGCTTTGGTCTGGAATTGCGGACGCTTGGCGATGATGGCGGGTTGGCGATCCACGTGATGTCCGATCTGTCTGGCACGCCGGATGGAATGAACGCCGAGGAAACAGAATTGCTGGCGTTTGATTGTTTCCGCAAGGAGCCGCATTATCATTATGGGCCGCGTAACAAGAACCATCGGATCTACTGGGATAAAACCCTGGTGCCGGATCCTCTGGAATGGACGCTGGATGTTTTGAAAGCGCGCAAGCTTCGCGTGATGATCGCGGAAGCGGGCTATCCCGGGGTCGCCGCTGATCTGGACGACGACGTAATCGCCGATCTCCTGCCCGGCATGGAGAACAAGGCGCGCGAGATGCAGCCTAAAACAGCGTAAGGCGCCAAAAGACTTCGGTCGAACGGCGTCGCTCAGATCTAGGGCGTCATCAATTCGCGTAAATCACGTGTATTGCGTACCGTTTCTATAGTCCAGATACGCTCAATAAGGGCGCGGGCCTTGTCCGCGCCCAAGGGGTCGGCGACAAGGTCGAACGCCTTGTCGCCGACTTCTTTTTGGCTCATCGGGTTTTCCGGCGTTCCTCGCACGGCGGATGTGCGGTGTGAGAACAATTGCCCTGTTGCCGTTTTAATTTCGATAACGGGTTGCCGGCGGGGCAGGTTCGCGTCCGGGATCAACTGGATACGCTGTTTGATATTTTGGATATCAGCGGCTTCCATCCGGGCGTCGTCATGCGCGGAGGCAAAGGTTACCGTGCGGTCCAGGACCATGACGGCGGTCAGGTATTGCAGATTGATTTCCGCCATGTGGCGATTATCGACGACATGGGATTCCTTGTCCGACATGCGGATAACGATTTCTGCGATGTCTTCAGGGACCAGGTCATTTTCTCCAAGTATGGCCTGTACGGAATCGAGGACGGCCTGAATAGGCGAGCCAACAGTCCATTTTTTTATGTTGGTGTGCATTATTTCATAGCGCGCGCCTAACGCATCCAGCAGGGCGGCGGGTTGGGCGTCGTCCGGCGCATAGGCGAAGAAGAAGTTTCGCTCACCGGTAAATACATCGTCCAATCCGGTAAACCCGGCCTGAACCATCGTCGCCGCGGCGATCGCGTTGCGGGCGGCCATACCGCCAAAATCAAACGCCTTTTCAATATGGTCGGCGTCGCGTTGCCAGCAATTAACCCCGGACGCCTGTTGCGCGGTATAGGAGATCATCCAGCGTAATTGCTGTTCGCTCAGCCCGGCCAAGGCGCCAGCAGCGGCGGCGGCGCCAAAAAGCGGCGCAAAGGAATGGGTGCTGTGTCCGGCCTCGTAGAACCTGTCGCCGCCCAGCGCGGTCGTCAGTCGCCCGCCAATGTCATAGCCGAGCACCACCGCCTTCAGCAGCGCGTCGCCGTTGCAGCCTTCGCGCTCCGCCATGGCCAGTGCGGCGGGGACGACGGCGCAGCCCAAATGGCTACGCGACGCAAAATGTGAATCGTCAGTCTCATCCGCATGTGCGGTCATCCCGTTCGCCAATGCGGCGTTGACCGCCGATACTATGACGTTGCTTCCTGCAATCAGAGCTTCATTGGGGCCGCCTTGGGACGCGGCGTAGCGGACGGCGACTTGTCCCGGCGCCATATGGGCCCCGGAAATCATCGATGAGATTGTATCGAGCAAATGGTGTTTTGCTTTTGCGGCGACCTCTGGCGGCAAATCGCTCCTCAGGGCGTTGGCGATATAGGCCGTCAGGCCCTCTATGACGGAACCCGTCGAATTTTCTGACATTGATTTCAACTTTTCCCATCAAGGCTCGGATAATCCTGGATCAAGATGTATTCGGACGAAGGCGTCAGCGCAAATCTAAACCTTGTTGTCCGGACCAATGGGGAAGCGGATTCAAAGGGGTGTGGATCGCGGGAAGGGCGAATTCTGGTTTTTTTATGGGTTTCGAATTGCTACGGTTTCCAAATTCAGTTTTGTAATTGGGAGATATTCAATGATTAAGCGGTTTTCTTCGCTGTTCGCCGGGCATGTCGATTTTGAAGATATTGGCGAGGATGCGACGCCAGTGAACGAACGTCGCTATTCAAATGAACATCTTATGACGGTGTTTGATAAAGCCGAAGCGATGGCTAAAACGATGGATGCGTTGGGGTACGACACTCTCTGGTTCGCGGAGCATCATTTCCAGCGAGAAGGCTATGAGGTCATTCCTAATGTTTTGATGTTGAGTCAGCATCTGGCGCATTTAACGAAGTCACTTAAATACGGGTGTGGCTTCAACATTACGCCTATGTGGCACCCGTTGCGTCTGGCGGAAGATTACGCCGTGGCGGATATCCTCACCAAGGGCCGGGTAGTCTTTGGCGTGGGGCGTGGTTATCACACCCGTGAAGTTGAAACGCTCGGCGGCCCGTTGCTGGATAAAGAGGCCAACCGGGAAATTTTTGAAGAACAGGTCGATATCCTGTTCAAGGCGTTCCATCAGGACTCCTTTTCCCACGAAGGCAAATATTACACATTGCCCGCGAAAGTGCCGTATCGGGGCTATGATCTGAAAGAGCTGACTCTGGTGCCCCGCCCGCTGAACCAACCGGTCGAATGTTGGCAACCCGTCGTTAGCGCAACGGATCGTGGTCTGGACTTCATGGTGAAGCATGGGATCAAGGGCGTGATGGGGGGGGGATCGGCGCTCCTGGCGATGAGTTCCGTCAAGGCGTTTCAGGACGCCCATAAGCGCGCGGGCATTGATATTGAGCTCGGCGAAAATCTCTGCTTTGGCATTTCCTATCATCTGGCGCCGACCCATGAGCAAGCCGTTGCCGAAGCGCAAAAGTATTATGAGGAGCACGCCAAGATGTTTGGCCCGCTTGGCTTCCTCGGACGGTTGAAACCGGAGCAGATTAAATCGCTGGGCGAACGCGGCGGCGTTTCGAAATCCGGGATTCCGAGCCTGGAGGACGCCTGCGAGAGCGGCTCCTGGTATTGTGGTCCGCCAGAGGGGTTCATTGAGTTTTTGAAAACGCTGGGTGATGCGTTTCCGGGCCTGGACCATGTAAATGTCCAGTCGGCCATGGGAACCCCGCAATCCGTGATGATTGAACAACTGGAGTGGTTTGGCAAAGAGGTAATGCCGTCCTTTCGGTAGAATAGACATACAGGCGAGGGAAGGGGTCGGCGATATTTCGTCGGCCCTTTTTCGTTTCGTCAAAAGGATGCGAGCGTCGTTACATGTTTTTGGTTTTTATCACTGGCGGGTAGGACGCAACTAAAAGGCGATTCAATATTTTTG
>JAESSL010000038.1 GCA_016764135.1 Alphaproteobacteria bacterium | reverse complement strand
CGTGCAAGCCGCCGGTCGATGGGGCACCGCGTGTTTTGTGGGCGAAGGCAACGACGTCACCATCGATGTCAGCCCCGACATGATCCGCAAGCAGCTGACCATCCTCGCGTCGTGGACTTTCAGCAGCGGCGGACAGGCCGAATGCGCACAATTCGTCGTCGACCGTGGCATTGAGGTGGATAAGCTGTTCACCGACAAATACACGCTCGATCAGGCGGAAGAGGCCTACACCCTGTTCGACCAACAGAAAACCGGCAAGGGCGTGTTTTTGATGTAACGCGGCGTCTTTTGCAAGGCGGCTAGTCCGGCGCGCTCTTCAGAGGAATAAGGTCAGGTTCCGACCCGCATGGGGCTCACCAGCCCACGCAGGGTCGCAATAACGCTCAGAGGCGTTAACATGCCGGTTGCGGGATGTTCCCGTGACGGTATCCCTTCAATCGTCATCTCGAAACGCGTCGCATCAGAATCGACTTTGATGGTGTGCGTATTGCGGGTCACGGTCGGATCGGCCCAGATTTCAATCAATGTCGTATCGGCGCCGATACCCGCGAGGCTTAACGCAGCGGCGACGTTTACATTCGCGGGGAACCCGGCGGCGGCGTCCCGCGCCGTGCCCTCAAAGACTTTCAAGGGCGCCGTTAAATTTTCAATATTGATGCCGTTATCCAACAAGTGGGGCGCGCCCGCCAAACCCGCCGGTGGTTTGCGCGTCACCATCGTCACCGAATGAATTACGCCCTCCGACGCCGCGCGCACCGCATCCAGCCCCAGAAGCGCACCAGTCGGCACGATGATCCGCCCGCCTGACTGCGCCGCACGATCCGCCAGATCTTCGTGCTGGAGCAACATCCCACAGCTCAACGGGATAAAGATGCGCCCATTCGCCAAGGCGGGCGCCGCAACATCCATAAAGACAGACGCCGGCGCGCATTCAACCACCACGTCGGCGACAGCGCCGAGTTCTTCCAACGGCAGGACAGGCGCGGACACGCCCATTTCCGACAGACGCGCGTCGGCGCGTTCGCGTCGACGTGCGGAAACCGCAACTAGACGCAACCCGGGCATACCCTCGGCCAGCCGCTTCGCGACAGCTTCGCCGATGACGCCAAGGCCCCCGATCGCAACCGTCATTTCTGTCGTCATTCGCCCGCGACCTCCTTTTGCGGCGCCAGCATTTTCCACCAACGCTGGCACGCGTTCACAATATCATGCTGCGCGGCGATCAGCGCCGGTGCGACAAGCAACACCAGAAATGTCGTAATAAACAATCCAAACACCAATGTGACCGCCATCGGGATCAGAAATTGCGCCTGGAGGCTGGTTTCAAACAGTAGCGGCGTCAGCCCGCCCATCGTCGTCGCAGAGGTCAGGATTACGGCGCGCAGCCGGGCGCAGGCGCCCTCCACGATGGCGTCCTTGATATCATCCCCGGCCTCAGTGAGTTCATCAATCGTGCTGACCAGAATGATCGAATCATTCACCACAATGCCCGACAGGCCAATCAACGCCATCAGACTGAGGATGCTGAAATCATAGCCCAACAATAGATGGCCGAGCACGGCGCCGACAAAGCCCAGCGGAATGATCGACATCACGACCAGCGGCCGGAAGTAGCTGGCGAACACCCAGGCGAGAATTATGTAAATACCGACCAGTCCCAAAATAGCGCCCTGCCCCATATCCGAGAGCGTCTGCGACTGTTCCTCCGCCTTCCCGGCAAAGCTTACGGTGACGCCATATTTTTTCGCAATCTCTAGAGCGCCATCGCGCGCCAACGCATCAACGACGCCGTTGGTGCTGTTGAGGGATTCGTCAATTTCACCGGTGATGCTCACCTGTCGCAACCCGTCTTCCCGTTTTATGCGGGAAAATCCGCTCTTTTCGGTGAAGGAGACCACTTCTTCCAGCGGCACTTCGACCCCGGCCGGACTACGGAGATACAGGCCATCCAGACTGCCGGTATCCTTTTCGCCGCGCGGTAATCGCACCCGGACGGTTACTTCCTCATCACCCCGCGCGAACCGTTTCGCGATGGCGCCTTCAAACGCGTGACGGATCTGCAATCCAACATTACCGGTGTTGAACCCCAGCGCCTTGCCCTCCGGGGTAACCGTCAGAATTGATTCCCGTTTTCCGTAGGGCAGATCATTTTCAACATCGCTGACGCCGGGATAGCGTTTCAAAATTTTGCCAATCGCTTCCGCTGTGGCTTTCAAATTGATTAAATTGTCGCCGGAGAGGCGAACGTCGATTTCCCGGCCTGGCGGTCCGCCCTGAGGGGCGCGGATGCTGAGAGCCGTCAGCCCCGCCATCGGCTTAATTCGCGCGCGCCACGCCTCAATCAAGTCGTCAGTACGGACGTCACGTTCATCAGACGGCGCCAGCTCCACCGATAGACCGCCAATATGATCGCCGGAATTCAACGCCCCGCCCCGCGTACCGACTTCGGCGCCGATTTTCGTCAATATCATCTGAACCAGCGTTCCGTTGGAACCGCTCAGGTCACGCTCGGCGCTGGCGAGCGCCGCTTCAACGCGATCGAGCATCTCGATTGTCTTTTCACGCGGAACCCCCGCCGAGAATTGAATATTGGCGTATAATTTGTCCGCTTCGGGTTGCGGGAAAAAATGAAAATTGACCCGTCCTCCGGCAAGAAGACCAACGGAGAGAATAAATGCCGCAATCGCCACGGCGATGGTGATGTACTTTTTTTCAACCGCAAGCGTTACCGCCCGACGGAACCCGCCATCGCGAAACCCGTCAAAATGACCGTTAAACCATGTCCGTAATCGAGACCGGCGCCCCTTATTGAACGCCAACGCGCCGCGCATATGACCCGGCAGGACAAAAAAGCATTCCTCCAGACTGGCGATAATCACGGCGATCACCACCAGCGGGATCGCCCGGATGATCTGGCCGATAATATCGGAAATCACCAGCAACGGAACAAACGCCGCAATCGTGGTGAGAGACGAACTGAAGACCGGCGCCGCCATCCGTCGCGCGCCCCCCACAGCGGCGGCCAGCGGGTCTTCTCCCTGCCGTGATCGCCAGGCGGAATGCTCGCCCACGACGATGGCGTCATCGACAATAATGCCAAGCGCCATAATCAGCCCGAACAAGCTGATCATATTGATGGATTGCCCGGTCATGTTCATGACGAACATGGTCGCCATCAACGATGTCGGAATCCCCATCGCCACCCAGAACGCGGTCGGCGTGTTCAGAAACACGAACAGGATAATGAGTACGAGCACCAGGCCGCCGATGCCGTTCTTCATCAATAAATCGATGCGGCCGCGGATCAAGTCCGCCTGAATGTCGTATTGTTCCAGACGCAGGCTCGGCGGCAAGGTCGGACGCAGTTTTTTCAAATAGGCGTCCGTCGTATCCGCAATTTCCAACGCATCGGCGTTGACGGCGCGCTGAATGCGCAGCTCCATTGCCGGAAACCCACGACGCCGCGCGGATCCGCCGCCTTCTTTAAAGCGTTCATTCACCGCGCCAATTTCGCGCAGCAGGATTTTCTGGCCGTTTTCCAACGCCCGGATTTCGATTTTACCGAGGCCAAATACATCCTTTTCAAGACCGAGACTACGAATTTGCCGTTCCGCGACGCCCGTCGTATCCCCGGACGGCACATCCTGCGACGCCTCCGCGATACGCGTCGCCACATCGCCTAGCGTCAGGTCGAATTCGAGGAGTTTTTCCTGTGACACTTCGGCCCAGATTTCCTCGTCGCGACTGCCAAAAATCGTAATTTGATCGATGCCTTCCGCCAGCAAATCGTCGCGAATCCGCTTCGCCGTCGCTTTCAGCGAGGCCTCGGAAAACGGCCCTGAAATAACGATCCGGGACACCGGGTCATATCGCACAACGCGCGAAATTTTTGGCGTCTCGCTATCTTCGGGCAAGGTGGTGACCTGCCCCACTGCGGTTTCGATATTCGATAACGCCGATTGCATATCGGAGCCTGGCAGAAATTCCACCGACACCACCCCAACGCCTTCAAGCGACCAGGATCGCACCCGGCGCACCGAGTCCAGAAAACGCACTTCCGGTTCAATCGCCTGAATGATATTGGAATCGACGTCTTCCGCGCTGGCGCCAGGCCAAACGACGGTGACCTGAACGAAATCCAGACCAAAATCTGGGAAAAATTGCGTATTCATCCGCAGCAACGACACCGTTCCCACGATCAACATAATCGCCATCAACAGATTCGACGCCGTTCGATGACTGGCGAAAAGTTCGGTTATACTGCCGAGATTTACGCCGGATTTTCCATTCGGATTTTCAGCCATGCCCGCTCACTGGCCCGATCACGGCGTCGACACTTTTACGCCGGG
>JAESSL010000001.1 GCA_016764135.1 Alphaproteobacteria bacterium | reverse complement strand
AAGTACTGGCCACAGCCGGACTTGCCCAATGTTTGCTCAAACTGAATGATCTGGAAAATGCCGCCACCGTCTTGAAAGGCACCGCGAAACAGGATGAAAACCATCCGGCCATCCTCGCCGCCCGTGCCGCCCTTGAGATGGCGGAACAATTATCCAGCCTTGGCGATGCCACCGCCTTGGCACAAGCTCTCAAGGACGATGAAAATAATCATCAGGCACGTTTTGATCTGGCCCTGGTCCTATGGGCCAAGGATGACAGAGAAGGCGCTGCCGATCATCTTCTGGAGATTGTATCACGGGACCGGGCATGGAATGAAGATGGCGCCCGCAAACAGCTGGTGAAATTCTTTGAAATCATTGGCCCCATGGAACCCCTCACTGTGAAGATACGCAAAAAACTGTCGAGCATCCTTTTTTCCTAAATATTTTTAGGCTAAGGAAGATGACCTGGTTTAAAATGGAACGATGTTTGGAAGGAAACGATGTTTGGAATGGAACAATTGCCTGATATTTTACCGGTTTTTCCGTTAACCGGGGCTTTGTTGCTGCCCAAGGGTCATCTGCCGCTGAATATCTTTGAATCCCGTTATCTGGACATGGTTTANCATGCCAGAGAGAAGAATGGGCTGATCGGCATGATTCAACCCGCCGTCTCTCCTTTGAGGGAACAGGAGGGCAATGACCAATATGGCACCGCCGTCCGCAACAGGCCGCTCTATACCACGGGCTGTGTTGGCATGATCTCCGACCTTACCAAAAACCGGGATGGCGGTGTTTCGATTATCCTGACCGGATTGAGCCGTTACGATATTGTTGAGGAATTGCCCAAAAGTCAGACTTTTCGACAAGTCCGCGTTCTGTATGACAGGTTTCAGGAGGATTGCGGGCTTCCGCCCCGATCCGATGAAATTCTCCGGGAGAAACTGATTCTGACGGTGGAGAAATATTTAAAGCTCTATCAGATAATCCCAAAATGGGACACTTTAGAAAAGGCCTGTGATGAGGAACTGGTCAATGCGCTCGCCATGATATGTCCCTTTGATGCCGCNGAAAAACAGGCCTTGCTGGAAGAACAAAGCCTGAANGAGCGGGTGNCTTTAATGTTACAAATAATGGCCTTTGACTTGTTCAGCGGTCGGGCAACCGGAACAGACAAGATTTTACAATGAACAATATCTTACAGGATACGATATATGACACGCGAAGATGACATGCCAAAAATTAATTTCGGCAAGGTGGACCCCCGGCTTTTGGAGATATTGGCCTGTCCGNTGACCAAAACAACNCTGCGCTATGATGAAGCCGCCGGAGAATTGATCAGCGACAAAGCCGGACTGGCCTTTCCCATTCGCGACGGCATCCCGATCATGCTGGTGGAAGAAGCCAGAGAAATTGAGGGGAAATAAGGGGCAGGTTTTAGAGNGATTTAGAGGGGTTTTTTGTTTAAAGGCGGACAGGGTTATATTGGGGGTGTTTTTGTTTGTGCCGGATAAGTTTATATTGGGGGTGTTTTTTTTATTTAAGGGGGAAAATTCCCNCGCGCCGTGGGCGCTCCCCCTCCTGCGCTAAAGCTCCGGGCGGCCGCTTGGCCTTGCCTCCGCCTGGTCGGCTCCGGTTACTGAGACGTATCCGTGAGGGACAAAAGAATAATTTTCTCTTATCTTGAGTATGCTCCAATCCGAAGTCCTAAAGGGGCTGAGGCAAGCGCAAGTGCGCGCCCGAGCTAATGCGAGGACGGGGGAGCGCCCACGGCGCGGGGGCAGAGCCCCCCTAATTAAACAAAAAACCTAAACCTTCTCACCTTTGAGAAGTTTAGGCAGTTTTCCTACGGTTCCCCGGGCGTGACGCATGAAGAATTTCTTTAACGGTGGAATCTCACCAACAATGCCCAGACCAATCTGACGGGCAAGGCGGATGGGTGTGATGTCATTGGAAAAAAACCGGGTCAGGGCATCCATGCCAAGCGCAAGTATATTATTATCGGTTCTGCGCCAGCGCACATAACGTTCCAGCGTAAATTCCGACCCAAGGTCACCCCCCAGCCGTTTGGCATCAACCAGAACTTCGGTCAGAGCCGCAATATCCCGCAGGCCCAGATTAAATCCCTGTCCCGCAATGGGGTGGATGCCGTGGGCCGCATCCCCAATCAAACAGAAACGCGTCGCCAAATATTCATCCGCCAATTGNGACGACAACGGATAGGACCATCGCTGGCCCATATGCTTTACCTCACCCAGAAANTCNCCGAATTTCTTGGCCAGTTCCGCATCAAACGCCGCATCAGACAAGCCCATAATAGTCTTTGCCCGCTCCGGCGGTTCGCACCAGACAATAGAAGAACGTTTATTCTGAAGCGGTAAAATAGCAAAAGGGCCACTGGGGTAAAAACGCTCATAGGCGGTGCCCCCATGGTCCCGCTCATGCTGTACCGTTGTGACAATAGCGGTTTGTTTATAATCCCAATTGCGGATTTTTATCCCGGCCTTTTCCCGCAAAGGCGATCCCCGGCCCTCGGCACAGANCACAAGCGCACAGGTGATCTTCTGGCCGCTCTGAAGCGTAACCNCACTGGCTCCGGTCCTGTTCTCAACATCAACAATATGATCCGGGTTAAAAAGTTGAATATTCTGTTCCTGTGAAACCGCCTCAAAAAGCCCCCGGCGCAGATGCCGGACTTCTACCATTTGACCCAACGGGCCATCGCCCAGATCTTTTTCGTCAAAATGCAAAAACAACGGCGAATGACCGTCAGTAATATGAATTTCATTGATCGGTTGGGCCTCATGACCGACCTTATCCCATAGCCCCAATGTCTTCATCATCACATAAGGGCCATAAGAAATGGCATAGGAACGGCCATCAAATTCATCCTTCAAGCTGGCGACAATATCCGCATATTCCACAAGGGCCACCGTGAGACCATTTTGCGCCAAGGCAGAGGCCAGCGTCATACCAACCACACCGCCGCCGGAAATCACCACATCGAATTTTTCAAGCTTCGTTTTTGTCATGCTCTCTTTCTACGCCTCTCAAGGGATCACAGCAAATGAAAAGAACTGCACAAATAATAATCATCATATTTTTTGTGATTAAAAAATAACCATAATTATCTACCACTCCCTGTGCGTCACAACTTAAAAATAATATAAATCCTTATAAATCAAATAGATAAATGAAATTATGCTGTTTGGCACGACTCTTGAAAGAAACACGCTGTTATGCAATGTAAAGAGAGGAAAGAACCAATGAAAATGATTACCGCAATCATCAAGCCCTTCAAGCTTGACGATGTCAGACAGGCTCTGAACGATGTGGGCGTAATGGGCCTGACCGTGAGCGAGGTCAAAGGCTATGGCCGTCAAAAAGGCCATTCCGAAATTTACCGGGGTGCTGAATATGAAGTCTCCTTCGTGCCGAAATTACGGCTGGAGCTGGCCATTCCCGATGACATCGTGGAAACCGTACGCGAAGCCCTGCGTCAAGCCGCCCATACAGGCGATTTTGGCGACGGCAAAATATTTGAGTGTGATCTGGAACAAGCCATGAGAATCAGAACTGGTGAAATGGGTGATGAGGCCCTTTAGGAGTAAGAAGATGAATAAGAAAATTTTAACAACCGGCCTAGTGGCTACGATCATGGGACTTGGCGCTGCGGCACCTGCCCACGCCGCTGTCGACCCAGAAGTTGGCTTTATCCTGAACAGCCTGCTGTTCCTCATCGGCGGATTTCTCGTCATGTGGATGGCGGCGGGCTTCTGCATGTTGGAAGCCGGACTTGTCCGTACCAAAAATGTGGCCACCATGTGCGTCAAAAATATCGGCCTTTATGCTTTGGCGGGCATCCTTTATTTCCTCGTCGGCTATAACCTGATGTATTCCGGCGTGGACGGGGGCTTCATTGGCTCTTTCTCCATCTGGGGTGCCAGCGAAACGGCCGCGAGCGAAGCCATCAAACTGGACACGGGGTATTCTTCCGCATCGGATTGGTTCTTCCAGATGGTGTTTGTGGCAACTGCGGCCTCCATCGTATCGGGCACCGTGGCGGAAAGAATCAAAATGTTTCCTTTCTTTGCCTTCGTCATTATCCTGACCGGGATTATCTATCCCATTCAGGGTTCTTGGACATGGGGTGCTGGCTGGTTGAGCGAAATGGGCTTTTCCGATTTTGCCGGATCAACCATCGTTCATTCCGTTGGTGGCTGGGCCGCCTTGACCGGGGCCATCATTCTGGGCGCACGGAAAGGCAAATATGGACCCAATGGGCAAGTACGTCCCATTCCCGGTTCTTCCCTGACACTCGCCACTTTGGGTACTTTCATCCTGTGGCTTGGTTGGTTCGGCTTTAACGGCGCATCACAGCTTGCTCTGGGCAGTGCCATTGACGCCGTTGCCGTATCACAGATTTTTGCCAATACCAATATGGCTGCAGCCGGTGGTGTTGTCTCGGCTCTGTGTCTGACCAAATTGCTTTATAAGAAGGTTGACCTGACCATGGTTCTGAACGGCGCCTTGGCCGGACTGGTCTCTATCACCGCAGAACCGCTGACCCCAACCATCGGGCAAGCGATCCTGATCGGTGCTGTGGGCGGCG
>JAESSL010000037.1 GCA_016764135.1 Alphaproteobacteria bacterium | reverse complement strand
TCGACGCAGGACGCCTCTATTCCATCGAAGGTATCTTTGACGGCGCCAGTTGGCAGCAGCGCGCCTGTCTTCGATCCTACTGGCTCCAGCAGGGCCAGTTGAACGCCGGGCCATTGCCCCATGACGCCCGGAATTTCAGTGTCGGCGTCACACGCGGAATCGCCCTTGGGAATATCGGTCATCGCGTGAGTCACAATGCCCGTATTGGTGTTGTAAATACGCAGACGATTAACGCCGGGCGTGGGCTCGATCATGCCAATTTCATAGCAGAAGGTCGGCAGGGCGGCGGACATGTTGCCGCAATTCACGCTCCAGTCGATGGCGCTTTTATCAGCCGCCAGTTGCGCCAGCGTACTGTCGATATCCGCATCGTCGCGCGACGACCTGCTGACGATAAACACCTTGTTGCTCTGCGGAATGCCACGCCCCAACCCGGTGATCTGACGATTGCCGGAGGAGTCGCCGGTCAGGGGAACGCCCATGATGCGGCGAATAACTTCCTCGCGCAGATCCAGCGGTTCCGGCAAATGCTCGTCGAACAACACAATCCCCGTCGACGTGCCGCCGCGCATATGAAACACAGGAATTTCAAGAACACCGAACAGAATACGTGGCTCTAGGCCAAGAAAGTGAGCAGGGCTGGTCGTCATGACGAGCGTCGTCCTTTTGAATTTTGAAAATTTACGTGTAATGGAGAAATTCTAGTCCAAGAACGCGCCAAATGAAAACCACGTTACGCCAGCTTTGAAAATTTGAACTCATAGTCGGAAAACATACCGCGAGACGCCATGTTCTTCGGTTCACCTTGGTTCTTAAACCATATCAATTTTTTATTAGCGTAACACTCCGTAGGCTCCCCATCGGCAATCCCCTTTCCCGTTCCTAGCAAGCCGCCGTTTCGCCATTCTCCTTCACATAAATTGCCATTGTGAAACCTATAAACGCCATGTCCATTCATCAGATCGTTTCTGAACTCGCCCACATATCGGTCGCCGTTATTGCTGACCCAAACGCCGCGTCCGTCCTGTTTCCCTTTTCTGTATTCACCTTCATATCGATCGCCATTCGCCTCAATAAAGATACCGCGCCCATGAGGTTCTCCTTCCTTATATCCTCCGACATAACGGCTGCCATCCACCCAAACTTGCTTGCCATGGCCATGCTTAACATCGTTCCGATACCCGCCGGTGTATTGGCCGCCACTCGCCCACACAGAAACGCCTTGGCCATGCCTTAAATTATTTCGGTAGTCACCTTCGTACCGGTCGCCTTTCAAGTTCGTCACAATCCCGCGCCCGTGAAACAAACCATCTTTGAATGATCCTTCATATCGGTCGCCATTTTCAAAAACGATAACGCCCTTACCGGAAATCTTTCCATTCTTGAAATTTCCCTCGTGTCGTTCGCCGATATTAAGAACTAAAACACCCTTACCGGAAATTTTGCCGTTTTTAAATTCACCGTCGTACCGATCTCCAATCGTGTTGATAAAGACGCCTCTCCCATTCCGCAGACCATCTTTGTACTCACCTTCGTACCGGTCACCATTCTTCCAAGTTAAGGATCCATGACCGTGCATTTTATCGTTTCTAAATTCGCCCCTATAGCTGCTCCCATCCGCAGCAAGATAGATCCCACTTCCATGAAATTTGCCATTCTTGATGTCACCCTCGTAACGATCTCCGTTAGACCAGACGAAAACGCCTTTTCCATGCGGCACACCAACCTTTAGCGCGCCAGTATAATTTTCTTCCCGCCACTCACCGCTGTCATAAAGCCGCCACGCCAAATTGCCCCGGCCATTGGCGATCCCCTCAACGCATTCGCCGCTCCATGTCACAGTCGTCCTAGGTTGCGGTTCCGAATCCCAAACGACGCAGTCCGCCTTGCCTGCGACCCCCCGCCAGCCACCTTCTTCCGAGACCCGTTGCGTCGCCATACACCCCGCCAGCATCATCGCCGCCAGACAACACATCATGAATTTCATCGAAATCGCCTCAATAAAAAAAGCCGCCCAACTGTACGTTGAGCGGCCTCTTTATCGCAACCACCGCGTTTGCGCAGCAGGTGTTTTGGTTTCGATTATCTCGAATAAAATTCGATGACCAAGTTCGGTTCCATCTTCGTCGCGTAGGGCACATCGGCCAGGGCCGGGGCGCGCAGGAAGGTGGCGGTCATTTTGTTGTGGTCGGCCGTGATGTAATCCGGCACTTCGCGTTCAACCGATTCACTGGCTTCAAAGATCATCGGGATTTCGCGGCTTTTGGCGCGAACTTCCACGACGTCGCCTTCTTTCACCTGATAGGACGGAATGTTGATCCGTTTGCCATTCACGTGAATGTGGCCGTGATTGATGAACTGGCGCGACGCGAACACGGTCGGCACGAATTTGGCGCGATAGACAACGGCGTCCAGACGGCTTTCCAGCAGACCGACGAGGTTTTCACCCGTGTCGCCCTTGCGCCNGACGGCGTCTTCATAATAGCGGCGGAAACGCTTCTCGCCGATATTGCCGTAAAAGCCTTTCAGCTTTTGCTTGGCGTTCAGCTGCGTGCCGAAATCGGAGGGTTTACGACGGCGTTGGCCGTGCTGACCCGGACGGTAATCGCGTTTATTGATCGGGCTCTTGGGGCGACCCCAGAGGTTGACGCCAAGGCGCCGGTCGATCTTGTACTTCGAACTTAGTCTTTTAGACATGATAGTTATACCCGTTTTGTATTTATTCGGTGTTGTTGTTATCCCGGTAGTCCGTACGCACATCGCACGGCGGGGCTCGAACACGGCCCACATTCCCAGAAGCGGCGGCAGTATATGAATTCAGGGGCTCAAGTCAAACACTCGTTTTGCCGGCCTCTCAAGCGTGTGAAATCACCGCTTGTGCGGTTGGCGAACAAGGGCTGAAACGATCCCGTGAAGCGTGCGTAATTCCTGCTCGGTCAAATGCGCGCGCTGGAAGATATTGCGGATATTCCGGACCATGATCGGGCGTCGTTCTTCTACATGGAGAAAGCCGCTATCCTCCAGCGCCGCCTCCAGCCGCGTGAAGAAATTCCCCAGTTCCGCTTTTGTCGCCTGACGGCTATCCATTTCCGTCAGAAACTCCGCCGGCGCGTCGCTGGCGTCCTGAAACCATTCGTAACAGACCATCAACACCGCGTGCCCCAGATTGAGAGAGCGAAAGCCGGGGTTGAGTGGCGCCTGCAACACCACATCGGCCAGCGCCACGTCGTCATTGTGCAGCCCGGCGCGCTCCCCGCCAAAGATGACGCCACACGAAAGACCCGTGGCCGCCTTTGCGCGCAGCTGCACGACGCCATGACGCGGGGTCATCACGGTCTTGATCATATCGCGGGGCCGCGCCGTGGCGGCGTAGACCACCGAGAGATCCGCAATGGCCTCGGCGGTGGTGTCAAAGACACGCACGGCGTCGATGACGACATCGGCGCCGGACGCCGCGTTGCGCGCTTTCTGGTTTGGCCATCCGTCGCGGGGGCGCACCAAACGCAAATCGGTCAATTCACAATTCAGCATCGCGCGACTGGCCATGCCGATATTCTCACCCATCTGCGGCTCAACCAAAATTATGGCCAGCGACGGCGACGCCGTATTCTCGCCCGCCTCGGTCCCCGTCAGCAGGGTTTTATCTGTTCCCGACATTTGTCGCTCCTGTGTTCCGGCGGCCCTGTGTTCCGGCCATCTGTTTTCGGGTGTTATCGGGCGCTCCCTTTTCCGGGACAAGCTGATATAGTCCAACCGCATGCGTATTATCAAAGCTTCTGACATATTCTTTTTCTGCCTGGTGCTGTCCGCTGGCGTCGGACTCGCGCTCTGGCTGCGGATCTGGAACCCGGACACGCTACTACGCCAGGCCCTGCCTATCTATCAACTCGCCAACGAAATAGATGAAATGGCGCCAGGCGCGCGTGGTGAAATGGCGCCAGGCGCATCGGGGGAAGCCCCGCGCCTGTACAAATCAATTACGCTCGCCAACGCCGATGGCGGGGAAATCCGCTTTACGCTCAGCCTGCCGAGCGACGTCGATTTATCCAAAGCCGCTGACTTGCCGAGCCTGGTGATGTTGACGGGTTTCCGCGCCGGACGCCACAGTCTGGATCTCATTGAGAATCACGGGCGCAACGCCATCATCGCCTATGATTACCCCTATGATCCGGATGATTGGCGTAATGCGAGCATTTTTGGGCGCGTCTGGATCGCACACCAGACCGCGTATCGGATGCCCGATGAGGTCGCCGGGCTCATCGCATGGGTCCAGCGACAACCCTGGGCCGACCCGGATCGCGTCAACCTCGCGGGCGTCAGCCTTGGGGCCATCGCCTTGCCAATCGCCCAGCGACGCGCCGCCAGCACCGGGCACAAGGTCGCGGCGTCCATCCTCGCCTATGGCGGTCTGGATTTGCACGCGCTGGCCCGCACGAATTTAAAAGATGCCTGGTATCGCGAACCGTTGGCGCTGGCGGCCGCCTTGATGTTGCGACCGCTCGCACCGGTCCATCACTTGCCAAAATTATCCGGTCCGTTCCTGCTTATTCATGGCGACTCGGACGAGCGAATCCCGAAAGACTCCCTTACCGCGCTCAATGCGCTAACCCCCGAACCAAAGACCATTCTCGTTCAAAAAGGCGCCCATATCGACGGGCGCCGCCCGGAGATTATTCAGCGCACCGTGGACACGGCGCGAAAATGGCTCCGGGAACAGGATCTTCTGAACCCATAATTATGGCGGTGCGCCGCTTTATTCAGCCGCCTTCGCCGTAATCTCCAGCCAGGCGCGATATTTGGGAACGCGGGCGGCGGGGACATAGACATAGCCATCGAACATCCGACGCTGCGTCCGATACAGGCTGGCGCGTTCGGCGAACCAAAGGTCGCCATCGCGCCGAACCGACGCGGCGGCATGCAGCACGCCGGAGGGATGCATCAAACGCACCTCGCCATTGGCCGGCGATGTCAGGTTTCGGTTCACCAGCGTGCCTTCGATCTGCGACGACACCGCCAGACACATGGAGCAGGTCCCCGGCAACGCGCGATGCGGGTCTCCCATGGAGATCATACGCGCCGTTACGTCGCCCTCGCTGGCCTGAAGCTTATCGCCGGTCAGCGTTGTCGCCGCCTGCGCAGGGGAGACGAACCCGATGGCGGGACGGTTGCTGATGCGGCCCATGGCTTCCTCAATGGAAGAATGCAGGCCCAGCTTGACCGCCGCCGCGCCGCGTATTTCCTGCAACAA